>DATBWB010000090.1 GCA_036514995.1 Candidatus Acidiferrales bacterium | reverse complement strand
TCGCCCCAACATCGCTACACGCCGCAGTTCTCTTTCGCTCATCGCTGTCCTCTTCAAAGCAACCTCCTATGGAGGCCGCAGTGTAGGGGACATTTCTAACGAGGCGAAAAGGGGACATTATCAAAGTGGTTCAACAGTGCTATCCTCCCTTGGGCACTGCTAGCATTTCTGCTGAAAGTGGACTGGAGAGAGCTCCAGCCCGTGAAATCTCTTCAGGGTTGCATCTGTTCGGCGGGGAGAACGTAGCAGCCCGGCACCCGTCCGCTGTGGGCGGCGTTGTTACAGCCTGGGAAACGGCTCAAGCATCCTCAAATTTGGGGCACCGGAACGATGGTGATCGATCCAATTCCTTTGCCTCGCCGCGGGGCCAGCGCGATCCGGCACCCTGAGCCTTCGCCCCGATATATCGGGGGAACAGACTCCGGCCCGGTTTTTTGAGCACTGCGCTGGTGCCGTTTCAGCTATTTGGGGATATTTCCCGCCCCATACCAACAAGTTGGTACGGGCCCCGTGAGTTGGAACGCCGCTAGAAGCGGACGGCGGCGACGTCCATGCTGCTCTCGCTCGGGATCGGCCGCTCGCTCGACCAGGGGCTCGGGTTCCATTGCCGCAGATAGACCTTGCTCGAGCCCTGACCCTGGTAGGCGAGGTAGAGCGCGTTGCCGGCAGAAAAGAGCACCGGCGGACTGCTCGTGTCCACGTCGGGCACCTTGTTTTCCTCGCTCCACCGGTAGCCGTCCCAGACCAGATAGAACACTTTTGAGGAGTTTATGCCCTGATAGGCGACCCAGAGTTGCGGGTCCCGTTCCAAATTGTTGGAACGCGACTGGCCGATCGTTGCCATGGTGGGTTGCAAGCCGGTCTCAGCGTGGGGCAAAACGTGCTGCGCCGACCACTCGTGGCCGTCAAACCCGCGCACATAGATGCGGTTGTCCCTGAGACCCTTGTAGGCCAGCAGCAGGTCGTTGGCATAGACAGTCAGGACAGGCCCAGCCGTGGACTCCGCCACGCTCAGCAGATATTCTTCACTCCACCGCTGGCCGTCAAACGTGCGCAGGAAGATCCGGGAGGTAGGGTAAGCGCGATAGGCAAGATAGACGGTTCCGTTGAAAAGCGCGAGCGAAGGCGGGTTCTCCGTTTTTGACTTGCCGATCTCGCGCTTATCGGACCACCGGCTGCCGTCGAAGGTCCGCCAGATCAATCGCCCCGAGCTCTTGTCCTTGTAAACGATCAAGAGATACCGGTCCGTGTGGAGGAGCGCTGGGGCGACGTCGCTCGAGGCTTTGGGGATGGCCCACTCCGGCGACCACTGCGAACCGTTGAATGTGCGCAAAATAATCTGGCTGCTGTTCTTGCCGCGATACGTGACGTAAAGGTCGCTCGCTCGAGAGCGCGATTCGGGCGAGGCCGATACCGGCGAGCCAGACCGATCGCCGCCATAGCCCTGCGCTCGAGCCATCACGGTAATCAGCATCAGGCAGGCCAGCACAATGCCCGCCAGTCCCAGCACGCAAACCCAGCCTTGTGCCTTCATCAGGAAATGTCGTTTTCGCATCTTGAGAACCCTCAACTGTCTGAAATAAGATCTCCTTGCCAGAAGACGCTCGGCTGGCTCAAAAGGGGTTGAAAAGGGAAGGCAGAAACCAACAACTAAGAGTAGCAAACTAATAAACTTTTGAGAAGGGAAAACGCAACCCGTGCAGCCGTTGAGTTAACCCGCTGCAATGGTAGATGCCAGGTGACAGCGGTTGGGTTGGCCGGCCCCGCCTTGCGGGATCTTCGATTTTCGAGTTTCTATTTTCGATCGCCGGCGCCTGGTTCTGCCCTCGTCACTCCCATCACGTCCGAAGCAGATGAGCGTAAGGGCTGGACGAACCGGGTGCTCTCTGGTAGCGTGAGCCCTTCCGGCGGCCTTACGATGGAGGCACATCCATGCGCTCACCTGGATCGGGAAAGGTCCTCAAGAAGACCATCATGCTTCTGTTCATCGCAAGCGGGCCTGCTCTGGCGCACGACACCTGGCTCGTGCCGCACAAGTTTCGGTTTGCGCCGGGAGAGACCGCGCGCGTCGCCCTGAACACGAGCGAGGCGTTTCCCTCGAGTGAAGTGGCGGCGCAGCCGGACCGCATCCTGAGCTATGAACTGCTCTCCGCTTCCTCGCGGCGGGCGGTGACCGGCTATCGTGTGGAAGGGAATTCGCTGGTCGTGGATGTGACGCTTGATGAGGCTGGCATTCACATCCTGGGCGTGCAAACCCGGCCTCGATTGATCGTCATGGAAGCAAAGCAGTTCCATGACTACCTGACGGAAGAGTCTCTCGAGGCCCCCTTGCGTACTCGCAAGGAGCGCAGCCAGCAAAACGATGCCGGCCGGGAACTCTATTCGAAGGCTGCTAAACTGGCGATTTGCGTGGGCGATCGGACAGGCATCCGCCGAGGCGGGGGAGAGCAGCCCCTCGGCTTCCGCCTGGAGATCATCCCGCTTTCGAATCCATGCTTGCTCGCCGCCGGTGATCGCCTGAGAGTTCAAGTATTATTCGAAGGCGAGCCGTTGGCCGGCGCCACCGTTCATTCGAGTTACGCAGGCCGCACCGGACATCACTACGCCCTGTCGCAAAGCTCCGACGCTCGTGGCGAAGCCGAATTTCTTCTCGACCGCTCCGGGGCGTGGTTTGTGCGCGTGCTCCACATGGTGCCTGCCCCGTTCCGCATGGAAACAGGGCCTGCCCCGGAACAATCGGGGCCAGCCGCCTCGGACGGGGAAGCGGATTGGGAAAGTGTCTTCGCTACATTCACCTTTGAGGTGCGTTGATCCCGCCGCCGGCGGGTGAAATGGTCAAGGCTCTGGCTGACGGGGCTGAAAGCGGTGTAGCATAGAGATGGACGCGGGTGACCCCGGACCCAAGAGCGCTGTGTGGGGATGGAAGCCCCGCCGCCCAGGTTGTGAAAGCTCAAAGCGGCTCCCCGGTGGCGGCACCCGCGTCCGTTCCGTATCGCCGGGGATGTCAGTCCCAACAGGTCAAGGCCAGGGCCGATCCAAGCGGGCCAGTGACTCCTGTTCGCGCCTCCGATTTTCGATTCTCTATTTTCGTCTTCTAAGAATCCATGCAGAAGAATTCGATGGACTCTCGGGAGGGAATAGGCTGCTTGCTTTTCCAGAGGAATCGGGACACTCGCCGCTTTTTGCTTGAAGCCAGGGGCAAAATGCCGTAAAAATAGAGTTGCTGCCCCGCCGCCCGGCGGTCGAGCGCCGCGGGATCATCTTTTCGCATCGCGCGTTCGGTTGCTCCGGAGGTTCGCTCGGATTGAGAACGCGCCGTCGCCCGCCTTGGTTCTGAAGAATGTTCGATTGCAGCTTCGATAGAAAGCAGGCAAGCAGCATTCCCTTCCGCAGCCCGCTTCGTCCCGAGACTTCGGGAGCGCCCCAATGCCACGGCTTTCATAAAGGAGAGTTCCCATGGGCAAGGATAGTCTCACCATCACGGACAACCGTACCGGCAAGACCTACGAAATCTCGGTGGCTCGTGGCACCATCAAAGCGATCGACCTGCGTCAGATCAAAGTTTCTGACGATGATTTCGGGCTGATGAGCTACGACCCGGCTTTTATGAACACGGCCTCCTGCCAGAGCAAAGTCACCTTCATCGACGGCGACAAGGGTATCCTGCGCTACCGCGGCTACCCCATCGAACAACTGGCGGAGAAGTGCACCTACCTTGAAGCCGCCTACCTGGTTCTTTTCGGCGAGCTGCCGACCAGGAGCCAGCTCGACGATTGGGTGCACAACATCACCCAGCACACCTATGTCCACGAAAACATCAAGAGATTCATGGACGGATTTCACCACGACGCTCACCCGATGGGCATGTTGGTGAGCACGGTCGGCGCGCTTTCCACCTTCTATCCTGATGCCCGGAACATCCGGGATGCCTCGAACCGCCTCAAGCAAACCTACCGCCTCATTGCCAAGATGCCCACCCTGGCCGCCTTTGCCTATCGCCACAGCCGCGGGCAGCCTTATATCTATCCGGACAATGATCTGAGCTATTGCGAAAACTTCCTGAGCATGCTGTGGCGGATGAGCGAGCCCAGGTACAAGCCCAATCCGGTGCTGACGCGGGCGCTTGAGATCCTTTTCATCCTTCATGCCGACCACGAGCAGAATTGCAGCGCCAACGCCATGCGCAGCGTGGGAAGCTCGCACACTGACCCCTATTCGGCGTGTGCCGGCGCCATCGCCGCTCTCTACGGGCCGCTGCACGGCGGCGCCAACCAGGAAGTTCTGGAGATGCTCGCCGAGATCGGCTCCAAGGACAAAGTGCCCGAGTTTATCAAGAAGGTAAAGGCAGGGGAGCGGCTGCTGATGGGCTTCGGGCATCGCATCTATAAGAACTACGATCCTCGCGCCAAAATCATCAAAGAGACCGCGGACAAGGTATTCGAAGTCACCGGGCGCAATCCGCTGCTCGATATCGCGCTCGAGCTCGAACGCATCGCTCTGGAGGACGAATACTTTGTCAAGCGCCGGCTCTACCCCAACGTGGACTTCTATTCGGGGATCATCTACCAGGCCATGGGTTTTCCGGTGGAGATGTTCACCGTGCTCTTTGCCATCCCGCGCACGTCCGGCTGGATCGCTCAATGGCAAGAGATGCTGCTCGACCCGGAGCAGAAAATTGCCCGGCCGCGGCAGGTCTTCGTGGGCTATGACAAGCGGGATTTCGTGCCCATCGCGCTGCGTGGGCCCGAACCGAAAATGCGGGCCGCCACTTAGGAGGTTTGCGCGAACACCAGGGCATTCATTGTGGATGGTACGATCTGCGGAACCTCATTTTTTGTTCCCGGAACATCGCCGGGTGGCCTTGAGGGTGCCGCGTTCGGCTCGATCCCCTGCCTGCGCTGTCCCAAAGCTTCGGGACGCCAGGCAGGTCTTGACCGAGTTAGAAAAGATCTTCTTGCCGTTTCAATCGGAAAACCCCCTTCTTGGACAATCGGACAGGTGGCTTCGTTCCGAGCTTGACCAAAGTTCATGCGATTACTATACTGCCCCCCATCAGCCCTTCCCGGAAGGGAGGGAGCCGTTTGCCCGTTAGCAACGCCGCGCGTCCGGTCAGGGATCACCGATCCCGAGCCAATCGGGATTACAGAAATTCTTCTCCCGCTTTCCCAAAACACTCTGCCGCAAAGGCTTTTTCCGCAATCCACGCCTCTTCTCTCGAGCAACTGAACTGCTCAGTCCATTTCCACTTTCAAAGCGCCAAAACGCGTTTGGTTTATACGCGATCCCACTGTTCCAACCTTGATGGAGGTGCACACCATGCGGATCATGAGCTTTAGATTTCCCTATGCGGGAGCACTGGCCCTTTTGCTTTTGTTCGGGATGGTTCCTCTTGCTTTGCAAGCACCTCCCAGGGCCGAGTTGCCGGCCAAGCCGCGAGAACTTGTCGAAACAGCCATCCAGAACTGGAATCAGGTTTACGGGACGCACGTGAAGGCCCTGGACTGGGCCTACGAGGGAACTATTGCCTCCGAGGAGCAGCGAGAGGTGATCCTGGGCGAAATGACTGCTCCAGAAAAGGCGTGGTTTCCCAGTGGTGATGTGGGGAGACCCAGCGAAATGACAGCGCTCAGAATCGTCGATGATCCCCAAATTGAGCGAGGGGCGATTGAAAAATGGCAGGCCATGGTGCGGGGCAAAGTTCGTGTCGGCCACCACATTGTCAGAATTCGTTGGATCAAGGGATCGCAACCATTCACCAGCATCTGCATCGCCGATGACAACGCGCTAGTTTACGACAGCATGTTGTTCAATGCCGTTCTCACCCAGAAACACAGCCGGTGCTTCGAGTACAAAATGTGGTGGATCTGGGAGAAGCTGGCAGGAAAGCCCTGGCAAGAGTGGACCAGAGGTCACATCACCGCGGATCTAACGCCGAATTGTCGCGAAGGCACTCCGGTCACCTGCGACAAGGACTGCCAGGCATCGATGACCGGTGGCGAAGCAACGATCAAGTGCAAGACCAGGATCGTCCAAAACTGTTGTCAGATGGACTACAACTGGGCATGGGCCTGCGGCTTCAAGAAAATCAAGGTTGGGAAAGACAAGTTTAGTCTCGAGGTCGAAGGGTACATCGGCTCCAGCGGAGCGGGTAACGGCAGTTGCACCGAGTGCTGCCCGGCACCGCCCCCGAAAGCCCCGCCGCCCCCTCCGCCGCCGGGGAAGCCCACTCCGACTCCGGGCGGCTCGAAGACCACTGACGAAGGCACACACCAATCTACCGTCTTCGATACGCCTTACGGCCAAGTCAAAGTGAATCTCCCGAAGGAGCAGAGCGACACGCTCACGGGCACGGTGGAAGCTGAACCGAGGGATCAAACGGCTTCGGATGTATTGCAAGGTATGGTGGTGGACGTTGAAGGTAAGACGCGGGAGACGGTTTCCGTGGCGAAAGGAGTGTTGGCCGTTACGGGCGCTGGCAGCGTCGTGGCTCTGGTTCTGCGCAGCACGGACGGCAGGGAGATTGCCCGGCAAAATGTGGAATTTGGCCCGGTACCCCAACCAGTCCGGGACTTTGCGTTACCTGGATTCGGCCAGCCTGGGCAGACAGTTGTAGTCAATGGGCCCCACAGTGGTCTTCACGAGAACGACACACTTCTTGTTGGGAAAGACGCGGCCACTTTTGTCACCGAGTCCAAGACCGGTTCGGTATGGCGGCTGCCGAACGACGTCAATGCCGGGCAAACGACGATTCAATTCCAAGAGGGGACCGAACGACGGGATGGGCAGTTCAATGTCGTCACGGTACAACTAAGCGCTCCCACAACAACGCTTCCCAGAGGTGGAAGCACGGAGGTCGTCACGACCGTCAGCGGGTTGGAAGGATACGATTTGGACAAACATCCTCTGTACCTCCGCGAGGAGATTCGCACGCCGGGTGTAGTCAAGTTTGAAGGCGTAAAAGCGGCGGACGTGCTCACGCGCCAGATCACTCGCGACAAGGTCAAAGACGGGCAGTTTAGGATCCGGGCTCGAGTTCGCGCAAAGAGAGCCGGAAGTTTTCAGATCGTCGGCAGGGTCACCGAACAAGAGAAGTGAGAGCCGGGAAACCCTCTACTTGGGACGCGGGGCCATGTCCCTCGGCGCAAGTTAGCCGATCCCGGTCCGTAAATCGCTGGACGGTTCAGTCAGAGAGATTCTTGGGCGATTTCTTGTTAAGGAGCGACAGCATAGGCTGCCCCGCAGCCGGCACGCCGGCAGCCCGCTCACGCACAATCTGCTTTGCCGTGACCTTGCGACCGTAGATTTTCTCGTTGGCACCGTTGTCCTGGCGCAGGGTCGAACCTTCCAGCGACACGCCGGCGAACAGCCCCCGGTTGCGAGAATAGGAGAGGATTTCCGCTCGCATGTAAGCGTCGGTGGCTGCGGTGGCGGTGCGTCCCTTGGGGCCAGCCGCCGCGGAAGCGTCGCCGCCCAGCTTCACTTTGGTCTTCAGGAGGGAATCGGCCCCCTTCGTGTTCATCACCAGCAGGATAAAGTCGGTCGCTTGAGCGCCCAGTTGCAGCCCGAAGCTGCCGCCTTCCAGACGGTACATAGCCGGTGGGCTCCAGGGGCCGGTGAACTTTTCCCCCGTGCGACACGACATCGCGCCCCGGCCGTAGCTCCCGCCAAAGCCAACGGCCAACTTCTTCACCGAGGGCATGATGACGACACACTCGGCCCGGTCGAGCAACTCTTGCGGGATGTTATCGGGGATGCCCAGGATCTCTTCCAGGACCTCGCCGCATTTCTTCAGCCGCTCCGCATCCTTGTTTTTTTTCTCTGCCTGCGCGGGCAGTGAGAGCAGCAAAGCAGAAACAAACAGTGACAAAGCTTTCCGCATCAAGATCCTCCTGAGGCTGGGCAACCGCATCGTACAACTTCCTGCGGGCGGGCCCAAGAAAGCTAGTGCCGTTCCAACTAACTGGGCCTAATGGAATCTACGAGATGGTTCCCGCGGGCAGAAGCTCGTGGGCCAAACGTGAGCGCCATGTCGTTCCCTCTGTTCAGCCCGCGGCTTCCGCCGCTGGGCTAGGTGCAATAAGTTGGAACGGCACTAGAAGCGCGAGGCAGCGGAACAGCCAACCAGCATGGGTGGCGAACCACCCGTGAGGTTGGCTTGGCCCCTACCCTGCGGGGGATACCTCTGTTTGCCACTGCCGCATGCGCTTGTCGGTGTACAAGTTCTGATCGACCTCGACGAACAATTCCTGCAAATCTTTGCCTTTGCCGTTGCTGGTGACGCCCGCGCTAAAGGCAAGTCGAAGGCCGAGATGGGTGTTTTGGTTGAAGCTTGAGAATTCCTGTCGCAGGCGCTTAAGCAGTGCCGCGGCCCCGTCGGCATCCGTCTCCGGAAGAACAAGCAAGAATTCGTCTCCGCCGTAGCGAACGATCACGTCCGATTTTCGGCAGGCCTGCTTGAGCAGCCGGCCGGTTGCCCGCAGGGCTTCATCCCCAACCGGATGGCCGAGCTGATTATTGATCTCGCGAAATCCGTCCAGATCAAGCATGACGAGGGAAAAAGTCTGGCCGTAACGTTCGGCTCGTTGGATTTCCTGACCGAGGAAAACCTCCAGATATCGTCGGTTGTACACTTCCGTGAGCGGGTCAAGAAGGGAAAGTTGCTGGTTCCTCAGCCTCTCCATCTGCTCTTGAACCAGGCGGTGGTGGAGGGCGCGCATGCGCCCATGCTGGCGGATCACGTAAACGTTAAATAGAACGACCAGCGTGAGCAAGCCGTAGAAGAGTTGAACGGCGTACTGCCGGGGCACAACAAGAATCTCTCTTTTCCAGAACACGGTGGGGAAAATCAAAACCAGGAGGCCGACCGAAACGCAGCTTCCAAGCAACAGGGTCAAGAACCAGAGCTCCCAGTCCCTCCGCTCTGTCTTGGCGAGTTCTTGCTCGGCGGCATGGATGCCAATCTGGAACGCACCCTCAGAATTGTCCCTTGGCACAGCGGCTCACTCCACGCCGGGGGACAGGCTTGCCGACCGGGCGAGCATGAAGGCGCCCTGCCAAGCTGTCAATGGTACCTGCCGCGAATGAACAAACCTAGCTTTGGAAGTGACAGCCTGTTCGAGACCGGGCTCGATACAGTGATAGTGTTCCGAATAAAGTAGCGTAGCGCGCCGTTTCCTCAACGTCCTGCAAGCCGGCTACGGCGCACAATTCCGGGAGCAGACCTTTTACGTTGTCCGCTGTAGTGTGAAAGCTGTCGAGCAGCTGCACCCCCAAGAATGCCAGGCGCATAAGCCCGTTCTGTGGCTTGCCCCAGTCGGCGATATGAAGTTCTCCACCCGGCCGCAGAACACGGAGCACTTCCCGAAGAGCCGACAGTTTGTCTTCGCGTGTGAGGTGATGAAACAGGAGACTTGAAAGAACGCGGTCGAAGCTGTTGTCGGTGTAGGGGAGCGCGTAGGCCATCCCATGGTCGAGCCTTAGGCTGACGCCAGCTCGGGCCGCCTTTCTCCGGGCGATTTCCAAAATCCGCTTGTCTGCGTCCAAACCAATGACTTCCGCCTCGGGACAGGTACTATTGATCAGGGAGGTCAAAGTTCCTGTCCCGCAACCCAGGTCGAGCACCCTGTGGCCGCTTCTTATTCTTGCCTGCCGCAGTAGTTCCCGCTTGAACTTAGTCTCACGGGTTGTAAGGCGCAGCAGCGGGTCATAGAGTGGAGTCAACCAGCGATACCCAAGGGCTGGAACGTAGTCTCTGCGATCGTTTTCCATATTGACACTCTTGCGGTCGTTCGGAGCGGCCGCTAAACAATCCCCAGGGCGACGCCATCGTCGCCTGCTATCTGTGATCTTTCATAATCGCCTAACCCACGCACGCGGCGACTTCTCTGGAACGTTTGTTTCTTGTAGGCAGCGAACCTCACAGGCATCGACCAAAGCTGGCCTCGTAAGAGTGACTAATCCCCACTCTCGCTGGCGAATTGTCCCATCAGCGTCGGAAACGCAAGTCCACCGTTTTCCACTCCCCTTGGATGATCGCCTTGCGAATCGTCGCCACGGTTTCGCCTTTCCGACTCATTTGGTCAGCGAGGAAAGCTTCCTTGATGCAAATGAGGCAAGCGGCGCCATGGTCGCTTGCATAGCAATCCAGCAGGCTGCCATGGCCGATACGATCACAGTAACAATAGCACGGCAGTTGGGCGAGCAACCGGGGCTTCTGTTTGGCGATCCGGTAGGCTGAGCGAACCAAAGGTTGGGAAAAGTACTCCGGGTCAAGCGTTTTGGCCAAGGCTGGCAGACCCTTGCGGGCATCGTGGTAGGGCGGCACATAGCCAGAATCAGGATTCTTCTGAGGCGCCCCGGGCAACGGTGCCGCCAAGAGAGCTGCCATGAGTAGCAAGGTTTTCGTCCGGTGCTTTGTCATCACGGTTTCGATCTCCGCTCTGGCAGCCATTTCTCCGACTGCCTGCGCCTAAAGTCTGGAACTTTTCCGAATCAGGATCAGGGGAGCGCAAAGCCTCGCTAGAGGTGTTCAGGGCCGTGTCCCCATGCACGAGATCCGACGCCCTATCGGAAAGCCAGCGAAGGACGGCCTCTTCGAGGTCCCGAGAGTCGAGCTCAAGGCAGAGTTCCAGGAGCGAGCGCCCGCCGTTCAGGACGATCCGGAAACAAGGCAAAGCATCTTGGCG
>DATBWB010000089.1 GCA_036514995.1 Candidatus Acidiferrales bacterium | reverse complement strand
GACGCCCGCCCGACACCCGAACCCGAGCCGGATGCCGACGCCGGTGTGGGGCTTGCCGTCGAGCTTCAGGACTTTCATCAGTTCGTGCGTGCCGAACTCCTCGGTGGCGTGGCGGACATCAAAATCGGTGGCGTCGCTGCCGCGCTCGAGGATGTAATCGCGGGCGAACGCCAGCATGCGGTCATGCAGGTCAATCGCCTGCTGGGTCAGCGCAATCTCCTCCGGGGTCTTCACCTGCCGCATGTGGAGGAGGTCCTTGCTGATGTCACTCAAACGGGCTTTCGGCAAGGTTTTTTTGAAGCGTTTGGCGAGCGAAGGCGCCGGCTCCAGGTCAATCCCCAGTTTGCCCTTTCCAAAACCTCGCCGGGCGATTCCCCGCAGCGCCCACTCGAAGAGCTCCTCCTTCTTGCCCGCCGTCCACTGAACCTTGTTGTATTCACCGGCGTGCGGAAAGTCGAAGTACCACTCAAAATCCTTCACCCACCAGCTCGCCATCATGTCCCGGTCGAGGCCGGGAACGAAGGCGGCCGGCTCGCCCCTCGCCGGCACAAAGAGGTAGTTCGGTCGCTCCGTCTCCGTCAGGAAAACGCCGGTGAGGTAGTTGCGGTTCAGGACATGAGAAACGATGGCTCCGTCCAACCCTTTTTGCTGCAGGATCGCCTGAAAGCGCTGGACGGTTTTCTGGTACCAGCTCACCGGCAGGCGGAAAGGTCCCGACAGTTCGGGAAGCGGTTGCCCTGTGGTTCCCCGTGCCGTTTCCGGCCGAACCCGGCCGGACAATCCCGCCAGGGCGGGGCCAACGCCCAGGCCGGCAGCAGTAACCCCCACAGTCGCCATCCATCGGCGACGGCTAAGATTCATCGTTTCCTCCTCAAGCCAGGGACTGGACTATCCAAGCGCGGGCATTGTACCCGGCCCCACAGGCAAAGCAAATGAGGGCTACTGAATTTTTTGAGTCACCGGCCACTGGTCGCCCGCCAATGGTCGCTGGTCCCCGGTCGCCGTCCACGCCCATCCCAGGCAACCTTTTGCCTCGTTCTATAACCATGAAAGACACACGGACTTCGCGTAAAAACTTCTTGAAGCTCCCGACAGCCGAAAAAGGTCATGCCTCGAAACACGCTAATTTTGCTTGAAAAACGCGAGCGTTCCGGCCGATTCGCTTTGGCATGGCGAGTGCTCTATCTGATAACGCCCAAACAAGCGAACAAAGTTTGGGAGAAAGCAGAGGACGGAACCAAGATGTTTACGTTAGACGAATCAACAGGCACAAGCCCGGCACCATACGGTGGCGGGGCAAGCCAACCGAGCGGCCCTGGAACCGGCCGGCTCTGGCTGGCCATCGGGGCTTTGGGGCTGATCGCGGTCGTGGCGATTGTTTTTGGCTATCAGGCCGGCGAACGCAACCAGGCGCTCACCACCCAGGTAAAGGCTTTGAACCAGACCGTCGAGCTTATGAACCGGCGGCTGGCACAGTCCGACGAGAGTTATGCCCAGATGCAGGGCGAGTTGAGCGCGGTCACCAAACGCCTGAAGCTCTCGCAAGGCGAGATTGCCAATGCCCGCGCGCAGACCAAGAAAGTCCGCGCCGAACAGGAAGACTCGCTCAAGCAATTGGCCGAGAGCGTCAACGCCGAACTGACCCGCAAGGCTGACCTTGAGAAAGTGGAGGAACTCTCGGGCAACGTCACCGGCGTCCGCAAGGACCTCGACGACGCCAAGGGGCAGTGGCAGATGTCCCGCGGCGAACTGGGCACGCTCATCGCCCGCAACCATGAGGAGATCGAGCAACTCCGCCGGCTCGGCCACCGCGACTACTTCGAATTCGACCTTTCCGGCAAGGGCGGTCGCACCCGCGTCGGAACCGTGGTTCTCGAACTGCGCGGCACCAACACCAAAAAGCACCAGTTCAGCATCGCGCTGTGGGCCGATGATGTCCGCTACGAGAAGAAAAATCGCGCCGCCAACGAGCCGATCTACTTCTTCGTGAAGGGCACCCGGACGCCCTTTGAGCTGGTGGTGAATGAAGTGGGCAAGAACCGCATCACCGGCTATGTCAGCTCGCCCAAGACAGCCGTTTCGAGCGCGGCCAACACCTCCGGGTCGTAGTCCCGAAGCCTCGGGAGCCCGGGAGCAAGATTCCTCGGTAGGCTCAGGGGGGTTCGTTCCCTTTAGAGTGAAGCCTTCCCTTCACTTCGTTCAGGGCAGGCAGGGTGAACCCTCTGTACCAAGCGGTGCGCGGCTGGGGGCTGCACCGAAGGTTCCTGAGGCCCATCGGGGAGCAAGGAGGGACGAGCGGGCTCGTCCCTCCTTTTTCTTTCGAGGGCCTTGCCTGCGGACCGCTTCTGGTTACCCTTTAGTTCTGCTTTCGCCCTCGTCATGGCCGCGTCGGGCTCCCGCACTAAACGAAAACCAATAACGCCGTAGCGCCGGCCTCCGGCCGGCCATCTTTTCCTCTCCTCTACCTCTACCTCCTTTGCTTCCTCTACCTCCTCTGCTTCCTGAATCCCCTTTGCCTCCTCAACCTCCTGTACTTCCTTCGTTCCTTCTTCGCGTTGACTTGGCCATCGGCGCGGCCTAAGATGTCCTGCGAGAGTGATTCGTTCCCTGTAATCATCCATACGATTTCGCATCATCGCTTGCTTGATGATCTGAGCCGATGACAGCGACCCAGTCTGCCGAGCCCTGGTTCCCGCCTTGCACGGGCAACCGGCCGAGCGTTAGGTGCGCAGAAAGGAGCTCCTCGTGAAAATCAACATAAAAACTCCCGGTGTCCACCACGTGGCATTGCGCTCCACCAATCTGGAACGCTCCAAGCGCTTCTATGCCGAAACACTCGGCTTCCCCGTTCTACTGGAGAAGCCGAACCTGTTTATCTTTGGCGCGGGCTCGACCGCGGTCGCGGTGCGCGGGCCGGAAGCCGGCACGCCGCCGGGAGACGTCTTCAACCCATTCCGCGTTGGACTGGATCACATCTCGCTCGCCTGCGCGGATGCGGCCGAGCTGGAGAGGGTCGCCAAGGCGCTCTCGTCGGCGGGAGTCGAGAACACGGGCGTGAAGCTCGACGAAACCCTTGGTAAGCGTTATGTCGCCTTCAAAGACCCGGACCGCATCGCCTGGGAGTTCTACATGGCATGACGACAGGCAAGCCACATATGGATTTGGGCTAGCTTTCCGAGGGGCCGCAAATTCCATTCAATCCCGTTTGATGAGCTAGCCGGAGGTGAGCTGTGAAAAAGCGCTCCGTCAAGAAATCGGTCAGCAGAGAGGGCACCGCGGCCAAGCGGGAGGCACAGTTGCGAAAAATTGCCCAATCCTACTTCGACGGCCTAGCGAAGAAGGACCTTTCAGCCGTGCCCTACGCTCAAAACGCTACGCTTCGAGCTCCGCTCAATCCCAACGGAGGAGCGGAGATCCCCATCGTAGGCAGAGTCAACATTCTGGCTTTCTTGAACCCACTGCTCCCCAACCTGGGTAAGATCGAAGTGATCCGGCATTGCGTTGAAGGAGACTGGGTTTGCAGTCGAGCCAACGTCGGACTGGTCAGTGACCCGCCTCGCGCACTCCGCGTCGTGGATTGCTTTCGGGTAGAAAGAGGCCAGATCGTGGAGCAGGAGAACCACTACGACCCGCGTCCTGCACTTGCACCAGCATAATAGATTCGTTTTGCTGGCAGTTTCTGCTGCGAGGGCAGATCGCCCCCTAGGCGACGGCATCCCTCAAATCAGCATCAGCCTGCCACGCTAGACGAAAATCGAAATTCGGAACGCTGTGGAGTGCGGTGGCTCGCCACCGCCTTGCAAAGGCGGGAGCTTGCTCCCGCACTCCAAAGCTTAGTGTGCCTGTCGAGCGGCGCGTGGTTCGACATTGCTCACCACAAGTTTGACTTACCCCTCAGTGCGGCCTAAGATGGCGGCTTTCTAGAACCGGGCAAGGAAACTATTGCGGTTGATCCTTACATCTTGTCAATGACTGAATGACTGGTCCGCGCCCCACACGATTCCGCAGCGAGGTTCCGATGCTCAGGATTACTTTGAGGCTTTTTGCTCTTCTCCTGGTTTTTGCGGCGGTCATGCCGGCCCAGACCAAGAGACCCAAACAGAAGGAGCAGGCTCGAGCGCCTGCTCCAGCGCCCGCCCCGGCACCGTTTCCAGCAGGGCCAGTTCTCGACGCCGTGATGCTCAAGAACCTGAAGGCCCGCAGCATTGGGCCCGCCATCATGGCCGGTCGTGTTTCCGAGATTGCGCTGGATCCCAAAGACCCGGCCACCTTCTACGTGGCCCTGGGAACCGGCGGGTTGATGAAGACTGGAGACAACGGCGTCACGTTCGAGGCAATCTTCGAGAAAGAAACCGTAGCTGCCATCGGGGCAGTGGCCGTAGCCCCGTCCGACCAGCGGGTTGTCTGGGTGGGCACGGGCGAGGCGAATGACCGCAACAGCTCGAGTTGGGGCAACGGTGTCTATCGCTCGACGGACAGCGGCGAAACGTGGACTCACGTGGGCCTGAACGACAGCAAGATCATTGCCCGGATCGTGGTCCACCCCAACGACCCCAATACCGCCTGGGTCGCCGTGGTTGGCGAGCTATGGGGCCCGAGCCCGGAGCGAGGCCTCTATAAGACCACGGACGGCGGCAAGACCTGGAAGGCCGTCCTCACTGCCCCGGCTCCGTACTCGAACAAAGTGGGCTGTGGCGATGTGGCTTTGGACCCCTCCGATCCCAACATCCTCTACGCCGCTCTGTACGCGCGGCAACGGACGCCGTGGTCATTCCTTTCGGGTCCCGCGTACACCGACGGGAAGGATCTGGGCGGAATATTCAAGAGCGCGGATGGCGGCGCCACCTGGCGAAAACTGGAGAATGGCCTTCCCGGTTCTACCGGCCGCATCGGTCTGGCCATCTATCCGAAGAACCCCAAGATCGTGTACGCCATTGTGCAGAGCGATGAGGGCGGCACCAGCAGCATTGACGACATCCGCAGCAAGCGCGGCGGAGTTTTCCGCTCCGAGGATGGCGGGGAAAGCTGGTCGCGCGTGAACGCGCTCAACCCGCGTCCCTTCTATTTCAGCCAGGTCCGCGTGGACCCGGAGAACGACCAGCGGGTGTACGTGCTGGGCTTTGCCCTCCACGTCTCCGAGGACGGCGGCCGGTCGTTCCGCGAGGACCTCTTCGAAAAGGTTCACCCGGACTGTCACGCGCTTGTCATCGAACCGCGCAACCCGAAGCGGCTCATCCTCGGCACCGATGGCGGGGCCTACCAGAGCTACGACGGGGGCAAGGCGTGGGAGCACTTCCATCGCATGGCTGCCGGCGAGTTCTATCGCATCAACGTGGACATGAGCAACCCCTACCGCATTTGCGGCGGCCTGCAGGACAACCTGAACTGGGTGGGCCCCAGCCGAACGCGCTCGAAAGAGGGGATCATCAACAGCGACTGGATCAATATCGGCGGCGGCGACGGCTTCTACTGCGTTTTCGATGCGGAGGATCCTGAAATCGTGTACACCGAATCCCAGCAGGGTTACGTCCACCGCATGAACCTGAGGAACGGCGAGAGCAAGAACCTCCGACCCGAGCCTCACGAGGGTCATCCAGCCTTTCGCTTCCACTGGAACTCGCCCCTTATCGGCAGCCGCCACGCCAAAGGAGTTCTTTATCTCGCGGGCAACCGCGTCTTCCGACTTTCGACGCGGGGCGAGCACTGGCAGATCATCAGCCCCGACCTCTCGACCCAGGAGCTGCCGAAGATGATCGCCGTGGGCAGCGGCGCTGAGAACTACGGCGTCGTCTATACGCTCGCGGAATCGCCCCTGAAGGCGGGGCTGCTGTGGGCGGGGACCGACGACGGCAAGGTCTGGATCACCCAGAACGAGGGAGCAAGCCCCGCCGACGGCGGGGCAAGCTGGACGGATCTTACAGCAAACCTGCCGGCGCACGCCAAGGGGCAGTGGGTCAGCCGGATGGAGGCGAGCGGGCACGATCCCAAAGTCGCCTACCTGGCCGTGGATGCTCACCGCACGGGGAACTACGCGCCGCTCCTTTACCGCACCGCCGACAGCGGGAAGACCTGGCAGAGCATCGCATCGAATCTTCCTGCGGACGGTCCGGTGAAAGTGGTCCGGGAGGACCCGAAGAATCCCAACCTTCTTTACGCCGGAACCGAATTCAACCTGTTCGTGAGCTTCGATCGAGGCGGACACTGGGCAAAATTCGGAGACCTTCCGACAGTAGCCGTGGACGACATGGTGATCCACCCGCGCGAGCTTGATCTGGTGATCGCCACCCACGGGCGCAGCCTGTTCATCGTGGACGACCTGCGGCCGCTCCAGGAGATGACGCTTGAGGTTCAGGAAAAAGAGGCGCACCTCTTTCCGCCCCGGCCGGCTTACGGCATCCATCTCCTGCCGGGCTTCGCCGATTGGAACGGGAAAGCCATCTTCCGCGGCGAGAATCCGCCCGAGGGAGCGCTGATCAGCTTTTATCTGAAGGCGTACACCGGCGATCCGGTGAAGATCAAAATCACCAACTCCGCCGGACAGCCCGTGGCCAAATTCAAAATCACGGCTACGCCCGGCATCAACCGCATCCACTGGGACCTGAAGCCGACAAAGGATCTGCTGACCGAGTACGGCGGCGAGGGACAAAAGTTTTTGAAACCCGGCGAGTACACCGTCACCCTGACCTGCGGAAAGACGACCGAGACGCAGAAGCTGCAAGTGGAAATCGCGCCGGGAATCGAGACCCGCTGAAAGGCCACCGCTTCGCTGCGGCGCGTCGGATTGCCGCACTAAACGAAACTCGAAATTCGAAAAGCGAAACTCGATCCCGAGGCTTCGGCACGGTGGCCGCGGCCGCCAAGACCGTGCGCGGGATGAAATGGGCGCGGGTCGCCCTACGGGAGATGGTGCTGGATGGCAAGAAAATCACCGAGTACCGCGCCACCACCGGCATTTACTTTGACGTCGAGCGTTGATGCGGTTCCGTTCATGGTGAAGCATTTCGGGCGAAACATCTTCGCCTGGATGCGGGCTCGCCCGACCGGCATCCGCGGCGAAGTACGCGTCGCGCCCCGGATTTGGCGCATCCAGCCTGCGTGGGTTGGCATGACTGGCCAAGGGCCATTACGTGTGCGATGATCCCCCAGCAGTCTTGACACGGCAGAGCATAAACCGCACAATTTTCGATCGGCTGACTTCGAGGATCTCGGAACGGTCGAGACAGGGCAAAGAAAGCTTCGAACGCCCGAGCACAAAGTCCGGACTGGCGGCAGAGCTGACCCGTGCGAGTACGGGCACACGCCGCCTCGAGCAACAGGAGCGCAAGCCTCTCGGTCCAAAGGAACCCCATGACGCGTGAACTCGTCGCCGCAGCATTCGCCCTGGCGATTTGCCTGTCTCCCGAGCTTCCTTTGGAGCCAACCGCTTACACGCAGAAGAATCGCGCTCACGCTCTTGCCGCGAAGGGCCTGGCAGAGACATTCCCGCAGCCCGTGGCTGGGTCCGAACAGGGTGCTGTCGAACAAAGCACGTCGCCGGCCGCATCCCGCCACCGGGTGGATCGCAACCGTCTGGAAATCATCGAAGAATTGTCCGAGTCGCTCGCCAACGACCTGCTCGAGCTTTCCATTGTCACGCGCGACCGCGAGATCGACCGCACGGTGACGTTTTTCCCTGAGGAGTTATACGCCACGCCTTTTCCCTCATATCCGCTGCCCGTTCGCCAGGAGGTGAAGTGGATTGGCCGACATCAGTGGACTTCGAACGCACCTCCGGGCGGAGCGAGTGCTAAGGATGCCCTAGCCGGCTCACCGATAGCAGGCGTGAGTGCCATCTTGGCGCCGCGCCGGCTGAGCCGCGAGGAATTTCTGCAAGGTTGGTTCCATTTTCTGGGCCACTTCACCGAGATTGAAGACGCGCGGTTTAAAGTCAAGGCGGCGCAGTTTGAGGATTCAGCCAGCACCGTTCCGGGCGCAAAAGTCCCGACGGCAACGGCGGGCTCCCGCGGACAGTCGCGCATCGCGTTTTACACCATCGGCCGCAATACGGATGGTCAACGCGAGTGGGCGCGCGGAACGGCGGAGACGCGGGTGCGGCGCGCGGAGAACGGGCAGTGGCAGTTCGACTCGTTTGTCGTGACCAGTCTGGAATCCATGGTGGCCGTCACCGACCTTTTCTCCGAGGTCTCGGTGCCTGCTGGAGTCGCCGTTACGCGAGCCGCCTATGGAACGCCGGCGAACATGGGATTCGTATGGCACGGAGCTGCGGCGGCCGATTTGAATAACGACGGTTGGCTCGACCTGTTTGCCACCGGTCCCGAGCGCAACTTCCTTTACCTCAATAACAGGCAGGGGCACTTCCGTGACGCCACCGAGGACGCCGGGCTTATGCTCGTGGATAGCGGAGTCGCTCCTGTCGCTCTCGATTACGACAACGACGGCGACGAGGACATCTTTATCTCCAACGTGGGCGCGCAAATCTTGCTCGAGAACCGGCTGGTTCCGGAGGGCAAGCTCGTCTTCCAGGACCATTCCGTGCGTGCCGGGGTTGCGGTGGTGGCGCTGGGGTTCAGTGCCACCGTGGCCGACGTGAACGGGGACGGCCTCCCGGACATCTACGTCGCTTGCTATAACCACTACGGCCGCGTCGTGCCCGATTCCTGGTATCGCGCCACCAACGGTACGCCGAACCTGCTCTTTCTCAATCAGGGCAATGGCCGCTTCCGCGAAGAGGCGGCCAAGTGGGGCGTGGACGATCGCCGGTGGAGCTATGCGGCAGCCTTCGCTGACCTGAACGCGGACGGCCGCTTGGATCTCTACGTCGCCAACGACTTCGGCGAGAAAGCCCTGTTCATCAACCGAGGTGATCGCTTTGTGGACGAGGCGCGCGAGCGCGGCGTGCTCGACACGGGCTACGGTATGGGAGTGTCGTTCGGGGACTACAATAACGACGGCCGGCTCGACCTGCACGTCACCAATATGTCCTCCACCGCGGGCAACCGCATTCTCTCCAGACTCTTCCCCGGCCAAGCCCCGCAACAAAACGTCCTCATGAAGCTGGCGGCAGGCAACAGCCTCTACGAGAACGTGGGCGGCGGCTATTTCCGCGACGCCACCGCCGAGGCAGGCAGTTTCTCGGCCGGTTGGGCTTGGGGCGGCGGCTTCTTTGATTTCGATAACGACGGTTGGGAAGATCTCTACAGCCCGAACGGCTTCATCTCCGGGAAATCCATGAAGGACACTTGAAGCCAGTTCTGGCGTCAGGTCGTGACGCAGTCCAACGATCCCAGCCAGCCACATGGCGCCCTCCGCAGCGATCAAAGCCAACTGCTCGAGCAGGGGTTCTCCTTCAGCGGGTACGAGCGAGACGCTCTTTACTTGAACCTGTGCAACAAAAAGTTCTTGGATATCTCCGGTGTTTCCGGCTTGGACTCCATCAGCGATGGTCGCGGCGCCATTCTTGCTGACTTCGATAACGACGGCGACCTCGATGTCTTTCTGACAACACTGCAGGGCCACGCTCACCTGCTGTTTCGCAACAACGTCGGCCAGGCCAGCCACTACCTCCGGGTCACGCTGGAAGGCGGACCGGACATCGGCCGCGACGCCTACGGCGCCGTTGTCCGCGTGAAGACCTCCGCCGGAATCCTCACCAAGATCAAAAGCGGGGGCGACGGTTTTCTCTCCCAGCACGACCCGCGCCTGCTGTTCGGGCTGGGTCAAGACGACCGGGCGGAATGGATGGAAGTGACCTGGCCGGATGGAAAAGTCGAGCCGTTCGAGGCCAACGCCCGCGCCGGCTCCTCCCTGCTGCTGCGCAGAGGCGCCGGGCGGGCAGAGCCACTCGCGCTCGGGCGCGCACACCTTCCCGATCCGCTGACGCCTGCTGAGAGTTTTGCCCGCGGGTTGAAGATTGCCGTCGGCAAAACCATGCCGGATCTGGCCCTGAAGACCCTCGAGGGCGGTACAACCTCTTTGTACGAGCAACTCCGCCCCGGCCGCCGAACGCTCGTCAACATTTGGGCGACGTGGTGCGCACCGTGCGCCCGGGAAATGCCGGAGCTGGAAAACTTGCGCACCCGCCTCTCCGCTCGTGGCATTGATCTGCTCGGGTTGAACTTGGACACCGAGCCTGACGCCAACATCCGGGGCTTCGTCGCCAAGACCGGCGTGCAGTACCCCATCTTCCTCGGTGGAGTGGCAGCGGTGGAACAGTTGTACGCCACCGACGAGATGTCGGTGCCGATCTCGATTTTGCTTGCCGAGGACGGAACAGTTCTTGAGATCATCCCCGGCTGGTCCGGTCAGACTCGGAGCAGGTTTTCCGAGTTGGCCGGTATCGAAACCATCCACTCCAGACAGTCAATGTCCAAGAGCAAAAACTAAGGCCGCTTGCTACCCAAGGCTTCGCGACCACTCTTGCCAAAACGCAGGGGATCTGCATTCTGGTTTTGGCCAACGGAATGGTTGTAGGTTTTCGGACGAAAGGCGTCCGCAACCCTCGGGTCGGGCCGCTCGACGCGAGGTAGCCGCCAGGATAACCTCCGTAGGGATTGTCGCGCTTTTAGCCCGATTCCAAATCCCGAAGCATCGGGACGGGACATGTTGGGTTCACCTTGAACGGGATGAATCCCGATATTCCTGTCAGCTTGTTAAAAGGAGGACGTCATGAAGCAATTTTTTTCGTTTTGGCAAGTGTGCTCGTATTGGCAGCAAGCGGGTGCGCCGGGCGGGTCAATGTGGATCCCGAAGCTTCGGGAGAACGGGCTGCCCTCCGCCAGGCGGATATCGAGTTCGCGAAAGCTGCCGGGGCAAAAGACGTTGACCGCCTGGTCTCCTTTTACGCCGCCGATGCCGCGATGTTTCCTCCGAACGCTGCCATCGTTACGGGAAAAGAGGCCATTCGCAAACTCTGGTCTCAGACGGTTGCGCTCCCGGCGTATTCCTTGAGCTGGCAGGCGAGCAAGGTGGAGGTGTCCCGCGCGGGAGATTTGGGCTACCTGCTCGGCACCTACGAGGAGACGATGAACGATCCCGAGGGCAAACCGGTAACCGAGCGCGGCAAATACGTGGCGGTCTGGCGGAAACAGGCAAGCGCCGACTGGAAAGTGGTGGCCGACATCTGGAACACAGACCAGCCGCCACCGGCCGCTCCCCGGCCGTAGTCCCGTTCCAACTATTTGCCCCGGTGCCTCATAGATGAGTCCCGATCCCGATGCGTTGGGATTCGGGACGATGAATCTCATCCGGCAGAAGCAAAGAGCGCAAGAAGAGGTCGTGGGCCCGCCTGGATTCGAACCAGGGACCGACGGATTATGAGTCCGCTGCTCTGACCGCTGAGCTACGGGCCCGGACTCCTTTTGGAATCTTACACCCAAAGCCATTGCTGGACACAGGCAATGCGCCCCGCTAATTTAGAGAGGGTGGGTTTGGATTCTTAGTTCGCTTTCAAACCCTGCGAAGGCCTTTCGCGCAGTCCGAACCCAGGAGAAGACCATGGATGTCTATCTGGTGGAGTGGGCGTGCATGAGCTGCGGACAGAGGCAGAGCTTTCGCTACATCGGCTCCGAGGAGGACGGCTGGCCCAACAAGTTTGAGGACAGAAGGTGCGAGAATGAGGAGTGCGGCCAGGTGCAAGATGTTCGCTCGACCACCTGCACCTTCACCAGGCTGACCGGCTAATCCCGTTCCCACTATTTGCCGCTTTGAGTCTCACCGTGTGGCGATGCCGGCGGGAAGCTCTGATCTACCTTCCCTCTTACCTTTGTCAACTTGGAACGGCACTAATAGGGCACTCCCGCGGCCCGAGCGATGGCGGCGATGTTTGCCCCTTCGATCAACGTTCCATCTACGATGACGGTTGGCGCGGAATAGACGCCGTACGTCTCCCCCAGCTCCTCAAGCCACTTTTCTTCGTTCAAGTTTTTTTCTTCAAAGAATATCTTGTTCTGTGAAAGAAACTCTTTCACGGTCCGGCAAGCCTCTCAGCCAGGAGACGAATAAACAACCACGTGCGGCATGCCCATCCCCCTCGAGCGAGAATCGAAACCCCGCACCACCAGCTTGCATGATTCGCGTGCACGGCGCAAGTTTCTGCTACGATAGACGCTTTGGCAAAACCATCGGGGCGGCCCGCCGCGGCGGGCATGCGCGCCACCAGCGCTATCGGCGGCGCCGGGCGGCGCGGCCGGCGGATAAGGTTTCTAGCTTGGAAGAAGGGGGTCTCGCCGTGACACAACGGATGGTGAAATGCGTCAAGTTTCAGAAAGAGATGCCGGGGCTTGCCGCGCCGCCTTTGAAGGGTGAGCTCGGACAGCGCATTTATGAAAACGTCTCGCAGGAAGCCTGGAACCTGTGGAAAGAGCATATGAAGATGGTCGTCAATGAATACCAGCTCAACCTCGGGACGCCCGAGGCCCAGGAAATCATCCTGAAGCAGATGGAAGACTATTTCTTTGGCGCCGGCGCCGCCCTGCCCCCGGGCTATGTGCCGCAACAGGCCAAGACCTGATTTCGGAATCCTAGTCAGTCTCGCCTCTCGCTTGCCGCTCTTGCGATGTCGGGCGCGATCACGAAGCGGAGTTGGGAATGGGCGGCGCGCAATGCCTGCTCGACCGCCTCCGGGGTTAACCCGCGAGCGAAGATAAACCCCAGATAAGTGGAGCCCTCCGGCAAAGGATCGAGCCGAAAGTCCGGCTTGGCGGTGATTTGAACCTCCTCCACCCCGGGCGTTTCGAGCGCCGCCTCGGTTCCCTCAGCCCGCTTGAAAATTCCGCCCTTCGGGATCGGAATCATCATCACACCGGAAGCCCCGGCCTGGAGTTCAACGCTGTCGAGATCCATTTGCAAGGCATGCCGGATCACGACTTCTTCGAGAGAGACTCCGGCATCGAACCGGAGCGCCCGCGAACAATGCCCGCCAATGGGCCGCGCCGCCACCTCGAGCGGCCATGCCCCGCCTGCGTTGAACCGGATTTCAGCGTGGATCGGCCCATGAAAAAGTCCAAGCGCCCGGGCTGCTCGCCGGGTAGATTCCTCGATTTCGGCTTGCGCCGGCGCGCCCCGCCGGGAGGGAGTGGTGTAAATCGTTTCTTCAAAGAACGGTCCGTCCAGCGGGTCGGGTTTGTCAAAGATGGCAAGGATGCGCAGCCTGCCTCGCTCCAGGATTCCTTCCACGGCAACTTCCCCGCCCTCGATGAATCCTTCCACCAGGATCCAATCGTTGGCCTCTTCCCGAAGCACCCGAATCTCCGGCTTCCGCAGAAGCGCTCGGATCCTTTCGAACGCGGCGACGAACCGTTCCGGATTGTCAGCGCGGATCACGCCCCGGCTGCCGGATAGCGCGAGCGGCTTCAGGACACAGGGAAAGGGCACGCGGTCGAGGGCGCGGCGGGGATCTTCGTCCATCGAGTAGCGAGCGAAAGGCGGCACGGGCAGCCCCGCCGCCTCGAAAAGTTGTCGCGTTTTGAACTTATCGTGCGATGCCGCCGCGGCTGCCGGAGGGTGATAAGGAATTTGAAGGGCGCGGGCGGCAAAGGCGGCAGTGGCTGCCGGCCGGTCGCCTGCCGAAATAATCCCGTCAATCGGGTTGTCCCGCGCATATTCCAGGATCGTCTGCGCCGACGCTTCCGGATCTTCAAAGCGGAGCGGGAGTGCCCCATCCTGCCACGGATCTTTGAGCACGTGGCAACGGTCCGTCCCCAGCACCATGGCGACCTTCATCTTCCGGGCAGCTTCCAAAAAGGCCAGCGCCTGATATCCGGTCTTGGTCGTAAGAAAAAGAAGCCGCCTCGCACGGCCGACCGAATCGATGGGAGTCTCTATGACCATTCGCCAAATCCGCTTGAACGCGCTAGAGAAGAGCAACCTGCTCCTCGGTTGGCTCGGCTCAACAGTACCAGGGTTCATTCAGGTATGGGATGGTGGCGCGCGAAGGGAGGAAGAAGCCTCTCGCAGTCGAGCCAGGCTGCGGCATGGCTCCCGACTTCGTCGGGATAAATTCCGCCGTGCCCTTCCCAGCCGCATCGGCCAGGGCCCATACCTTCGAAAAAATGGTCTCCCTGGATTCTTTTTTTGCCTCGGACTTCCGCACCAGCTCACGCGCGTCCCGGCAAAGCTTCTCCACCCGACGATCCTCGTGCACCCAGGGATAAACGAGAGACGCCTCATCGAACTCGCCTACCAGCTCTCTCACCTCGGCGAGTTCCAGGAGCCGTGAGCCGGCGGGGATCAGCAAACGGATGGCAAGCTGGATCGGTGCGACGTGGTTCACCAGGTCCAGCTCGGCAATCATAGAAAGAAGCTGCCGATAGCCCTCCAAGGTGGTCCAGGGAGTGAACGTCACGAACGTGGGCGAGAGGTTCAATCCAACCTCGCGGAACCTTCGAGTGACCTCGATAAAGTCGGCCCGGCTATGTCCCTTGTCGAGAATATTGAGGACGCGGTCGTCAATGGATTCGACCGCGCTGGTCACAAACAGGCAGCCGGTGTCTCTGAGCGTGGCCAGGTGCCGGGAATGCCCGAGCAAGTGTTCGATTTTGATGGTGACGTCGTAGGTCAGGTCGGGATGCTCGCGGTGCAGGGCCTCCACCAGCTTCACCGAGTGGCCCACCCCGTTGAAAAAGTCCGGGTCGCCGAAGGTGATGTGTTGCGC
Organism: Candidatus Acidiferrales bacterium; assembly: GCA_036514995.1. Classification (NCBI taxonomy): domain Bacteria; kingdom Pseudomonadati; phylum Acidobacteriota; class Terriglobia; order Candidatus Acidiferrales; species Candidatus Acidiferrales bacterium. Next base: position 3,979 of record DATBWB010000089.1, on the reverse strand, counting down.
GCCGCGGGCCACTTGCCGCCGAATGTCCTCCAGCACCACCTCCGGCTGGACGATCCGGAACTGGCCGCGGTAAACGGGGACGATCGGGCAATGACGGCAGAGATGCTTGCACCCGCGGCTGGCCTCGGTGTAACCGACGGTGCGCAACGTGCCATCGCCGCAAATCAAGCGCGCGTACCGGGAGAGTTCCGGCAGACCCTCGCGGTCCGGCACCTGAAACTTCTGCCTCGCGAGAGAAATCACCGGCTCTGGTTGGGCGACGGCTCCCGCCGAGTCCCGTCGTGGCCGGCCCGCGAGCTCGATTCGGGCGCGCAAGCGTTCCACCAGCTTCACCAGCCCTTCCTCAAACTCGCCGCCCAAGATGGTCTCTGCGCCAAGCCTTCTTAAGAAACGCTCGTTGACCGGAGCGTAGAGCCCGTAGAAGCAAAGGTGGGCGCGAGGGTTGAGCGCGCGCACCTTCCCGACAAGACGCGTGGCCAACCGCGTGGCGGTGTGCATCGGGACGTAGAAAGCCACCAGGTCAGCCGAGCCGATCGCCTCCGGCCCAAAGCCTGCGCGAGAAAGATCCATCGAGGTGACCGACGCTCCGGCCTGCCGCAGCCACGCCGCCGGCGAAGCCACCCCAAAAGGCTGACGGCCCAGCTCATACGTTGAGATCAGGACGACGTTCATCGGCAAAATTCCGAAACTCTCCGGGGAGTCAATCCACCATTATAACGTTTCCTTGCGCCAAGCTATTCGCACGGCCGGAAACGGCGCGGGCCTCATGGATGTGTCATGCTGAACGAAGTGAAGCATCTTGACGCCGAGATTCTTCTCCCGCAAAGCCGCATCAGAATGACGGGGTTGACGCGGGGCGGTTATGAAACAGATTGTAGTCTGGCGGCTGCCCCATCCAGCGTTTTATGCTGGGTGGGGGAATCCCGATTGTCCCGCGGTGTTGAAGAGCCATAGTAGAATAGCTCGCTGAACCGGATCGGTCCCGAAGCTTCGAGAGAGGTGCCATCATGAACAAGGCGGAAACGGCCACAGCGGTGCGCGAATGGGGATATCTGGTGGGAGGAGAGTTTCGCGCTTCCGGCGAGCCGTTTGAGGTGCGTTCGCCCTATGATGATTCCGTTGTCGGCATCGTCCGCCGGCCGCGCGCGGCGGACATCGAGGAGGCGGTCCGGCAGGCGCAGGCCGGATTTGAACGGATGTCGAAGCTGCCCACTCACCGGCGGGGGGAGATCCTCCGCGCCATCGTAGCCGGGCTTGAAGCGCGCCGCGAGGAGTTAGTCCGGATGCTGGCGCTTGAAGCGGGCAAGCCCGTAAAAGCCGGCCGCGTCGAGGCCGACCGCGCCGTCTTCACCTTCCGCACAGCCGCTGAAGAAAGCCAGCGCCTCCTGGGCGAATTCATGCCGCTCGACCTGGTGGCGGCGGCCGCGGGTCGCTGGGGCATCGTGCGGCGCTTCCCCATCGGTCCCATCCTGGCCATCACGCCCTTCAACTTTCCCTTGAACCTGGTCGGTCACAAAGTGGCGCCGGCGCTGGCGGCGGGTAACTCCGTCGTGCAGAAGCCGGCCACCAAGACGCCCATCTGCTCCCTCATCCTGGCGGAGATTTGCCAGGCGGCCGGTCTGCCTGCCGGCGCCTACAATGTTCTGCCGTGCTCGGCCGAGCAAGCGGCATCGCTCGTCAGCGACGACCGGCTCAAGATGCTGACGTTCACCGGCAGTTCCGACATTGGCTGGGAATTGAAGCAAAAGGCGGGCAAGAAACGGGTCACGCTCGAGCTGGGCGGCAATGCCGGCGTGATCGTCCACAGCGACGCCGACCTCGATTATGCCGCTGAGCGTTGCGCTGCTGGCGGATTTTCTTACGCCGGCCAGAGCTGCATCGCGGTGCAGCGCATCCGGGTGCATCGGCCGGCCTGGGAACCGTTCCTGGAGAAATTCCTGGCCCGGGTGCGGGCTCTTGAGGTGGGCAATCCGCTCGACGAAAAAACCGACGTTGGCCCGATGATCGCCCCGGCCGATGCCCAGCGCGCCGAGAGCTGGGTGAAAGAAGCTGTCGCCGCCGGCGCGAAAATCCTTTTCGGCGGAGAGCGGCACGGCGCGCTGCTTCAGCCGACGGTGCTGACCGGCACCCGGCGCGAGATGAAAGTGAATTGCCTGGAGTTGTTCGCGCCCGTCGTCACCGTCGAGCCCTATGACGATTTCGGGCAGGCGATCGAAGCGGTGAATGATTCGCGCTTCGGCCTCCAGGCAGGTGTCTTCACCCGCAACATCGAGGCCATCTTTTCAGCCTATGAAAAACTCGAAGTGGGCGGCGTCGTGGTGGGCGACGTGCCCACCTTCCGGGTGGACCACATGCCTTACGGAGGAATGAAGGACTCAGGTACGGGCCGCGAAGGCATTCGCTACGCCATCGAGGAAATGACCGAGCGCAAGATTCTCGTGCTCCATCTGCCCGGGTGAAGACCGCCGCTTGGGAGGAGCGTTGCCCTTTCGCTCGATATGCATATCGGGCTGAAGCCCGATACTCCCGGGCCTGACAATTTCAGTTGAGACGCCCCGGGCGGTTTAATTAGGATAACAAGTTTTTATTTAGCCGTTCCGACCCTCCCGCCCCCGCGCCACCGGGAGATAACAACGATGAGGAAGCGGATTGGGCTGATACTGGCCGTCTGTCTGGCGCTGAGCTTATTGGCCGGTGCCAAGCATAAGGTCGCAGGGGCCGCGGCCAAGAACCGGGCCGTCACCGTCGCCGGCTGGGTCAGCGACGCCTATTGTGGCACCCTGCACACCAAGCCCGGCGGCGCGGATTGCGTCAGGAAGTGCATCGGGGGCGGCCAGGACATTGGCCACCCGGAGTGGAAGCCGCAAAAGATGGTATTCGTGAGGGACACGGACAAGAAGATATGGACGGTCGAGAATCCCGATACTCTGAAGGGCCATGAAGGCCAGCACGTGCAGGTCACTGGTCGCGTCAATGCTCAAAAGAAGTCGGTCCACGTCTTGGCGGTGACTCTGGTCGGCGAGGAAGAAGAGAAGAAGTAGTTCCCCACCGGCAATTCGCCAGCGAGGACAACATCACCGACGACATTGCTGTGGCCGACATGAGCTACGGCCGGGGCAAAGTCATTGCCATCGGCTTCCCCGCCCAGTTCCGCGCGCAACCTCACGGCACCTTCAAGCTGTTTTTCAATGCCATCCACTACGCCAAGGCGGAATAGGGAAGCCGGAGTTCGAAGAGCAACCTGGCAAGTAACCCTTCGGGCTGAAGCCTCAAATAACCGAGATTCAGGATGTCTAGAATTAGTGGCGTAAGTCGCAGTATTTTATTAAGATAGCGTTTCCTGACGGTGTATTTTACTTTTTGTGCTTCAGGTATAATAATGAAAGGTGCTTTCCCTTTGCGTCGCAAAGGACGGTTTATTATACTTTTAGGCAAAGAACCGTCATAATTATGACCTTGCTGTACTAAAGTATCAGAAACAGGGTCAACCCTATGAACCCCAGTGACTTCACGACAATCGCTCCCGGGAGACTGGTCAAATGCCCAGTGCTATTTTGGCTTTATGCCCAATCCCTTGGCCCCCGAATTGGAATTTGACACCACGACGGTTCAGCTTCTTTCCGAGGCTAACTTGGCGCTCGGTCAGTTGGCTGGCTTGGGCCAAATGTTGCCTAATCCCCACATGCTGATCGGCCCCTTCCTGCGCCGCGAGGCCGTCTTGTCGAGCCGAATCGAGGGTACCCTCGCCACTGAGGAAGAATTATTGCTATTCGAGGCAAGCCCGTCGAAGGAACCAAAAACTCCTGACGTAAGAGAAGTAGCTAACTATGTTAAGGCATTGGAATACGGTCTCGCACGAATCAAAGAATTGCCAGTCTGCCTTCGTCTAATCCGAGAAATCCATGCGCGACTTTTGGAAGGCGTGCGCGGCGCAGAGCGCAGGCCAGGAGAATTTAGGCAAATTCAGAACTATATCGGC
>DATBWB010000088.1 GCA_036514995.1 Candidatus Acidiferrales bacterium | reverse complement strand
CAGCGGCAGCGTTCCCAACCATTCAAGGCCGCCTAGGCGCAACCGCTCCTGCCAGGCTTCGGCAGGCCGCTTTGCTGTCGGAAGCCCGGTTGAGACCTCACCGGTGCGGAGTGTCTTCCTCCAGGGCGCCGCCCTAGGCTGAGGTGCTGCGCTCAGCCAAGCGGCGAACGGCGCTTCACCTGCTTGAGCCCGAGGAATGAGCGAGTCACCCTCCTTCTCCGCCATGCACGCTGAGGCGGCGCCGCACAAGGACTGGGCGGCTGCTGCCAACCGCTCAAACACTTCGGCTATTGGTGTGCCCTTGCTCCAATCGGCTTCGATCTCTTCCAACAAACGGGCCCCCTGCTCCTCAGAAGAGTGCGCCCACTCCGACCTAACCTGCCCGATTGCCATGGCTGTGATCCCTGCCAGTGTTTTCATCTGCGTGATCTCTTCCTCGCTCAAGGCGCGCGGCTCTTCGAAACCCATCAGAATCAATCCATGCGTCCGGTTTTCGAATCGCAGTGGGAAAGCCGCCAGCGCCCGGAAGCGCAACAAGATCGAGGGGAGATCCCTTGCCTGGGCTGGATCGAAGACTGGAATGACGGTGCACTCAGCCGCGTGCATCCAGTTTGCCAGCGTGGGATGGAGGGGCAGCTCGAACCCGCTGGGCTCGGAAACATGACCGTTCCGGACCTCCAAAGCCACCCCGTGGAGCGTGACATCCCGACAGACACCCACACCGACAATCTGCGCTGGGACGGCCTCCAGCACGCCGCGAGCAGCCGAAGCGAGCAACTCTCGGAATCCGCCGCTTCCGCTCAGGTCCTGGACCAGTTCCGCCAGAATGGCGTCAGGGAAAGCTTCAAGTCTTCTCGGTGGCCTGTCCCGGTTTGCCTCGGCGGGCCCGGGTGGCCCGCGTCTCATGCCAAGTTTCATGTTAGCCATCAGCGCCCGCCTAACCCTGCTTCACTTCCCGTCGCGGGAATGGCTCCTCCAAAGGAAACGGGGTGCGTCTCACAAACCTGATGCCTCGCCACCCAGGCGGGTTTGGCCAAACCGCACTTTTCTTCACGGGCGGCGATGGGAAAGGATTGGCAGGTCGACCGCTATAGCACCGAGTCACGTTCGGTCGCCGTTGCTCCTCCCGCACAAGGGAGGCCACTCGGCCATTCTTAACTTCCCCGAATCCAATTGATTACGAAAACCGTTGCGAGCAGCGGTTTCCCAATTTTGGAGAGGGGAACGCGTAGCAGCCAGGAACGACAGGCAGGGGCTAATGATCTCCTACACGGATTGGGCGCGCTGGATCTGGTACTGCTTCAACTTGCGGTAAAGCGTGGTCTTTCCAATGCCCAGCAACCGGGCGGCGGCCACCTTGTCGCCACCGCTTTCGCGCACCGCGCGGAGGATCGCCCGCTTTTCAAGCTCGGCCAGCGGAAGCAGCTCGTCAGTCAGCGAAATCCGCTCCCCGCTGCTGAATTGCAAATTGGAAGGCAGGTCAGCCAACTGGATCACCGGGCCGGAGCCCAATGCCATCGCCCGCTCCACCACGTTTTCCAATTCGCGGACGTTTCCCGGCCAATCATAAGACATCAACCGGGAAAGAGCCTCTTCGCTGATGCCGCGCATGCGCTGGTTGGTTTCCGAAAACTTTTCAATGAAATGATGCATGAGCAGCGGGATGTCTGTCTTGCGTTCGCGCAGCGGCGGAATGCGAATCGCCACCACGTTCAAGCGGAAGTAAAGATCCTGCCGGAAGGTGCCGTTGCGCACCGCCTGCTCGAGATCACGGTTCGTGGCAGCAATGATCCGAACGTCAATCGGGATGCGATGGGTGCCGCCGACCGGCTTGACCTCTTTTTCTTGCAAGGCGCGCAACAGCTTGGCCTGAAGCTCGACTGACAACTCAGCAATTTCGTCCAAAAAAAGAGTGCCGCCGTTGGCCACTTCCACCAGGCCTTGCTTGGTACGGTTTGCCCCCGTAAATGCCCCTTTTACATAGCCGAACAGCTCCGACTCAATCAGCGTGGAAACCAGCGCCGTGCAATCAACCGGTGCAAACGGACCGTTGCGACGCGGGCCCAGAAAATGGATCGAGCGCGCCACCAGCTCCTTTCCGGTACCGCTTTCGCCGAGAACCAAAACCGGCGAAAGACCCTGGCCGACCCGCAGCATCATTTTGTAAATCTTCTGCATTTTGGGCGAGCGTCCCACCAGCCCGCCAAAACCCGGGTGAGTGCGGAGTTGCTCTTTGAGCACACGGATTTCGGCGTCCATGTTGAGCCGCTCGAGCAGCCGCTCTAACTTCAACTTGACCTCGGCCAGATGGAACGGTTTGGTTACGTAGTCGTAGGCGCCCAGTTTCATGGCCTGCACGGCGGTCTCAACCGTGCCGTGGGCGGTGAGGATGATGCACTCAACGTACGGCCGCGTCCTTTTGATCTGTTCGAGCAAATCCATCCCGCCGGTGGTCGGCATCTTCAAATCCAGCAGGACGATTTCAACGGGATGCTTTTCGAGTTGGTCGAGGGCTTCTTCGGTCGTGCTGGCGACAATAGCCTCTTGGCCGAGCGACTGGACGATCTCGCGACACACCCGTTGCGCCGCCTCCTCGTCCTCGGCGATCAGTACGGTGACTGGAAATTTCCTGGGTACGCTGCTCTCTTCCAGTGGGCCGGCCGTCGCACCTTCCATGCGCACACCCACGCCCGGGGGATAGAACCCCGCTAACTCTAGCAAATCTTTTACCACTTTGGAATAGCCTTAAGTTATGAGTTTACCTACAGTTGTCCTTCTTGTCCCGGGACTGTAGCCTCAGCTCCGGTGTCATTTTGGGAAAGTTTCCCGCTTAGGCCATCTTGCGCGACATCCCTACCGACCAAAATCCGAAATAGAAGAGCCCCGACGGGTCGGGGCTCTTCTCTCTAAAAAGTATCGGCTCTGAGGGACGATGGAGGAAAGGAAACTCTATTCGCGCACTTGAACCGTGACGGCTTTGGTCAGGCGAAAATTGATCCGCTGCTCGGCTGGCACAGAAACGTCCTTCTTTCCGGTAGCATACGCGCCGGCAGTTCCAGCCCCGGCTCCGACCACGCCGCCGATTAAGGCCCCCTTGCCACCACCGGCAAGTCCGCCAATCAGCGCGCCCGCGCCCGTGCCACCGCCAATCACGGCCACGTTCCGCTTCTTGTGCGACTGACCCTTGAAGGATACCGCGCCTGTCTCTAGCGCCACGTCTTCGCCGCCCACTTCAATCGAACGCAGCGTCAATCGCAGATAGCCTGGATCTTGAAGCCGGCCCGACTCCTTGGCGGCCGTCACCTCGCCTGTCACGCGCGCTCCCTTGGGGAGGACCGTCTTGCCTCCGATCACGAGCGGCGCCGCCAGGCTGGCGTCAAAACGATCGCCGGCATGGTTACTCGCGCTGCTCAACGATTGGTTCATGACCACAACCAGGTTCGTACCCTCTGGCACGCTAACCGGCTTCAACCTTGAACCCAGCGAAAAAAGAGCTCCGCCACCGCTTTCTCTCCGGGGTGAGTCAGCCGTAACCGGTGCCTGCTGGCAGGCTCCACCAATCACCAATAAGCCAGCTAGGCTGGACGCTCCAACAAGCCTACCCACCTTGAAATTCATCCTGCCTCCTTGGGGACTCACAAGACTGTCTTCCGCAGCAACCCGCCTGCCATACAGCTATGGCAATAA
>DATBWB010000087.1 GCA_036514995.1 Candidatus Acidiferrales bacterium | reverse complement strand
TAGTAGGAAGGACCGACCGGGGCAGGACGAAAGTCGGCGCGGAACCAACCTTCGAACTGGCCGCCATAGGCACGCACCGTCATATGGTCGAGGCGAACCTGCCCGCCGGAAAGATCAGCCGTTGCTCGCAGATCTTCCGTCCTGACCAAACCGACCTCGAGTGAGCCCACCGCCAACTTGCCAGTGGCGCGAACGGAATCTAACCATCGCGCGCCTGGTTTTGCCGGAAACTGGCCGAACGGCCCCATCCGGGCGGGGGGGAGCAGAAAGCGATCTGAGTCGCGCGGGTTGAAAGTCTCGTCGAGGGCAGCCAAATACAGACGATCGGCGGAAAGAATAAAGCGCCACTCGCGCCTGGGCCGCGAGTAGAGGTGGAGGCGGCCTTGCCAATTTGTCCCGGCAAAACGGGAGGCGTCCAGGAAAATGCGCGCCTCGCCCTGGCGAAATTCAGCGCGTCCTTTGCCGATCTGGATGTCACCCCGCATACCGGAAGCAGAAACGCGGATGCCATCGAGCAGCAGCCTGCCTTCGGGCCACGCTTCTGTTTTGGAGCCCTCGACCGGGCCGCGCAGTTGCCCGCGCCAGCGGAGCGACATGGCGGTGGTGCCGACAAGCCGGATGGGGCGCGGCGGCTCGATCCCCAGCGCTTGCTCGAGCCCGATCACACCCTCCAGCGGCACGTGATCCGATGTCGCTTCCCAACGATACGGCCGATGCAAATTGCGAAAGTTGACAACGCCGCGAAGTGTCAACTCGCCCCGATCCCATCGGGGCCAGCGCAGAACGATCGGCGAGATCTGCAAGATGCCGTCCTTCAGGCGAGCTTTGATTTCTCCAACCCGGAGCTTCATGACCGAGGAGCTCCCGGCGAGGTCAACCGTGGAAGTTTCCAGATTGCTGGGCGGAACGGAGATCGTTCCCTGAAGCATCATCGGCGAGCCGGAAGCCCTCAGGTGAACTCGAGCCACCCCATCCGATTTCAAAGTGGCATCCACGTTGGCACGAAAGCCCGGCAGCCATGCGGCAAAATCGGCCAAATGCATCTGGTCGGAGTCTAACTGCGCTTCCCATGCGGAGCGACCCGGCCGGTCGCGCCCATCGCCCCAGGCGACTCGGGCACTGAGAATTCCTTTCGATCTCTCCGTGCGAAACTCAAGGGAATGGAGACCGAGCTCGCCAGCCGTCAGGTCAAGAACTCCATTTGCTTGAAGCTGGAGGACTGGCGAATCCGGCCCGGAAAGCAGTTCGGCGCCGTGAAGATCGCTAAGCTGCACGGCTGCCTGAACGTCGAGCCGGCGGAGCGTTCCTTTCCCGCTGGCGCTGATCTGAGGAAGTCCGCGCCAGCCCGCGTCGTAACCGAAAAAGAGCCGGGCGATGTCGGAAAGGCGGCTTTTTTTCCACTCGGCCTGAAACTGGAACGGCCAATCTCGCCAGTGGCTCGCGCTCGCCTCGCCCTTGGCGCGGAACGCAACGGTGCCAATCTCGGCCAATGACATATCCGTGCGAAGTGGGCTGAACTCCGCCTGCAGCTCCCACTGATGATTCTCCAGCGAATACCGCAACTTCGCCGAAAGGTTGTCGAGCGTGTGCACCAGCTTGTTGGGACCCGATTTGAAATTAATGCGGGCCGAATCCAGGTCGAGCGCCACCCCGGCCAGCGACCCCCTTGTGTCTTCCAGGGGCCGCCCACGGCGCCCTAGCAGGCTGGACAGATTCCACTCGCCCTGCCCATTCCGCACTAGGTTGATGCTCGGGCTGCCGAAACTCAAAGAAGAGATCGCCAACCGGCGCTGGAGGATAGAGAGAGGGCGGAAGGTGCAACGCAGCGTGGGCGCCCGCAATAAGGGTTCATTGCCGAAGCGCGGATCCTCGGCCACGGTGACGTACTGCGCTTCCAGCGCCGGGGTGCCCAGCAAGCTAAAGCGAACCGCGCCGATCTCGACTTTACGGCCGAGGGAAGATTCCAGGCGGGCGATGAGGTGGGAGCGGAAGCGATTGGCGCTGATCAGAAAGGGCAATGAGCCGGCCAGGAGAACGGCCAGCGCCAGCAAGAAGCCTATCCGACGCCAGAAACGTCGCGTCATAAGGTGGTAGCCTGCGTGACTGGCCCGTAGGGGCTCGAGCTCGATCCGGCGCTTCAGCGGACAAAATGGAACATCCGATTCCAGCGGGTGCGGGCCGGAAACTCGAAGATGATTTTGACCAGGTTGAGGAGGCGGCGACCGAGACCCCGCTGGCTGTAGTCGCTTTCGTTTGCCTCAAACGACCAGTAGATGAGAATGGGGCGCCCCATGATGTTCTCACGGTCCACGAAACCCCAGTAGCGGCTGTCCAGACTCGAGTCCCGGTTATCCCCCATGGCGAAATATTTTCCAGGGGGAATCACCAGCTCATCGTCATAAGTGTAATGGACCAAGGTTCGCGCCCACCCCTCGGTGATATTGCCTGTGAAAAACCCGGGCGAACTGGCCGAGGGCGGGAAGTTGTCGCCGTAAGGGTCGCTGCCCGGGTTGGAGTGGCGGGCGTAAGGCTCGCTTAACGCCTTGCCATTGATGAAGACCTGTCCACCCACAATCTTGAGGCGGTCGCCCGGCAAACCGATCGCGCGCTTGACGAAATGAGGGTGAGTCGGCTCGTGGGGCGCTTTGAAAACAATGATATCCCCGCGCCGCACCGCTCGATAGGGTAAAAATTTATCGAAGATTCCGCCCCGGCCACCATAGATGAACTTGTTCACCAGAAGGTGGTCGCCAATCAACAAGTTTGGTTCCATGGAGCGCGAAGGGATCTCAAACGCTTGCACGACAAAGCCGGTGGCAAACAACGCCAGGATGATGGTGACGAGGATCGAATCCACATACTCGCGCACCGTCGAAGGTTTACGCTCCTGTTCGGCCATCGCCTCAACTTCCCTTTTCGATCGTGATCTCATGCCCGCGAAGCATCTCAAGCGTCAAGCGTGCGGCGGCTTGTTCGGCCACCTTCTTGCTGGCGCCTTCGGCTCGCGCCAGGACGCGCCCGCGCCATTCCACCTGCACGGTGAATGTCTTCTGGTGCTCGGGCCCGCGCTCGGCGATCACCGCGTAGTGGACGGTAGGCATCCCCCGCGCTTGCAGCCACTCCTGGAGCGCTGACTTGTGATCGGCGGCTGCCAGCCGCTCGGCATCGTTGAGGATCCTTTCCTCGAGCAAGAACTTGCCCAAGAAACCGGTGGCCGCTCCGAGACCACCATCGAGGTAGAGGGCGGCGATGACGGCTTCCACCGCATCGACCAGCAGCGCCCGTTTTGTCCGACCGCCGGTCTTTTCTTCTCCACGACCCAGCCGGAGAAAGCGCCCGAGAGACAGCCGCTCGGCCACCCCCGCCAGCGAATGGGCGCTCACCAGGTTGGCTTTCATCTTGGACAGCCGTCCTTCGCTGAATTCGGGGAAGCGCTCCACCAGCCGCTGGCTGACGACAAATCCAAGAATGGCATCCCCGAGAAATTCGAGCTGCTCGTTGTCAAATGCCGCCATGCCCGGCTGAGCATCCTTGGGATGAGAACTGTGAGTCAGGGCTCGGGCGAGCAACTGCCGGTCGCGAAACGCGTATCCGAGCAGCACTTCAAGCTCTTCGAATAGCTCCTCGGCCATAGCTTCAAGCTACCCGGTTACGGCTTGGGTGGCGCGGGAGTGGGTGGATTCGCCGCCAGTCTCTTGGCGTTCGCCAGTTGTTGATTCACCACGTCTTTGAATGGCCCTTGCGTCTCATCGTATGCCCGCTGAAGGGCCGTCACTGCCTCAGCGTATTTCTGCGTGTTCATGTAAGCCAGGCCGAGCACGTAGAAATCCACCGGGTCAACCTGCGCGTACTTCGGCTCGGTAGCCACCTTCAGTTCATCCACCGCGAGGGCATACCGCCGACTGTTGAAATAGGTAACCCCGAGGCCGGAATGGGCCATGATCGCAATGGTTTCTTTATGTCTCATAAACTGATCGTCAGCCATGCCGGCGGGTTTAGGCAGGGTTTCGATCAACTCGAGCGAGTGCTTGGCATAGGTTTCTGCCTTCTGCATCTTGGCCCGGTAGTCCAACTCGCCCAGTCTGGACCGACGGGCGTAGAGTTGCGAGAGAATAGCCAAGACATCCGGTCTGTCCGGATCCAACTCCACTGCCTTTTCGCCGAACGCCACTGTCTTGTCGGCATCTCCCAGCGACAGGTGTAGTGCCGAGAGGCTCGCGTAAGCATGCGCTTTCAAACCGGCCTGAGGAAATTTCTCCAGGAATTCGTTGATAGCAACAACCCGCTTGGCCGGATCTTGTTCATTGCTGAGGGCTGTCCAAGCGTCAGCTTCCGCCTGGTCGTTGGCCAGCAACCGAGGCTGGGGCGGTTCGGTCTGAGGCTGGCCGGCGGTCGGCGGCGCGGGCGGCTGCTGGGCAGGCTGTTGAGTTTGCTGCCCCTGCTGAGGCTGGTTCCCCTCACTCGCAGCCACCAGCGGCATGGTCCGCGAAAGAGCCAACGTGGCGGTCAAAATGAGACTCGCCAGGATGATTGCTTTCCCGTATTGCTTCATAAAGTCGCTTCTCCTTCCCTTATTCCTTGATTCTGCCGGTCCAACGTTCCCGGCCAGTACTGTGGTGTATCCATTCTCGCGCGAAAACGCCTTTCCGTCACTCCGATTCTGGCGTCGCCGAACCGGGTACGGCTGGTTTGGGCGGGCGGAAGGGTTTCTCCAATCCTCGATGGGCGGCGGAGCGCACCGCCTCGGAAGGGTCGCCAGCGGCGAGCGCTGCCCTGTACTCGCTCAGCGCCAATTCACGGCGATCTTCCATATCATAGATGCGTCCAAGATAGATGTGCGACCACGCCAGCAGACGCGGTTCGCGGGCGCGCTGCAAAGTGCGCTGGAAATATTCTTTGGCCTGTTCGGCATCCTTGTTGAGGGTTGCCATGACGGCCATACCATAAAGGGCGCGCGGGTTGTCTTCATAGCGGGCGAGGATCGAGCGCACGAACGGCTACTTGCGCTTCCAGGAAGGCTACCCTGACCGCAGCTATGTTGTGCTTTACGATCCGCTGGGAGCGCCCGGGCAGACCAATGCCCGCAACTACGGCGCGAATTACTACTTGGTCTTTTCGCC
>DATBWB010000086.1 GCA_036514995.1 Candidatus Acidiferrales bacterium | reverse complement strand
GACCCCGACCGCTCAGGCTTCTACTCCGACTCCGTGAGCGAATGCAAGAAAAATCGCGATGGGTCCAAGAAATTGAACTTGCATTCCCATTTTGGGAAAGTTCCAAAATAGAACAGAGTGACCGGAAGAGCATGAAAGGCGCTGCGATAGCCTACGGCCAGTCGCTCGACCAGCAAACAGCAGGGAAGGTAATGCTTTGGCATACCGGGGAAAGGCAGGTAGCGTCCCCGAAGAAACAGTCGGATACCGAGGCTGCCCACGACACCCTTTGGTGCAGCTTGGCTTTTGACCGCTTCTCCCTGCGCCTCACGGCCGGTTCATTATTGGAGTCTTCATGGAATAGTGTATGGTCGCGGCAGAGATCCGGTAGGTGACGGCACTACCAGGCGGAAATCCCAGGAGAGCTGCCTCACTCCTTGACACCTTCCAGGGGCTCAGCTAACGTTCCGGCGCAGGTGGACCGTGAAGCATCTTGCGCTTCACCCGTGGGATGTTACCCCCGAGCAGGCCCGCCAGATTCAACTGAATCTGAAATCGCGGCTGGAGTTGGCCGACCGGCTTGAAGACATCCAGCACGTCGCCGGCGCCGACATCGCGCTCGATCCGCAGGCAGGCATGGGGATCGGCGGCGTGGTGGTCTATGGCTGGCCGGGGCTGGTTGAAATAGAACGCCAGTTTGCGCGGCGCAAGCTCACTTTCCCTTACGTTCCGGGCCTGCTTGCGTTTCGAGAAGCGCCCGTGCTGCTCGACGCGTTTGAAAAATTGCGCTCGGAGCCGGACCTTATTTTCTACGACGGCCACGGCTACTCCCATCCGCGCCGCTTCGGCATCACCTGTCATCTGGGAATCCTCCTGGACCGACCCACGATCGGCTGCGCCAAGTCGAGATTGATCGGCCACTTTGAAGAACCGCCCTTGGAAGCCGGCGCGGCCACGCCGCTTTGCGACGGCGAAGAACGGGTTGGCGCGGTCTTGAGGACACGGGCGAACGTGCAGCCCATCTTCATCTCCCAGGGCCACCGCGTAAGCCTCGAAACAGCGGTGGCCTGGACGCTCAAGGTCTTGGATGGTTACCGCATCCCCAAACCCACCCGGGAGGCCGATCACTTTGTCGAGATGGTCAAGACCAACCGCTGGCGGGAAGAGGAACGCAAGCCCAATGCCCAGACGGCGTTTGGATTCTAGCTCGCTCGGCCGTCCAGGCTCTCGGCGTCTCCTGACGGACAGTACCCCTTTGCCGGGATGGACACCGGTGGGATTCACGCCCCGGCGAGCGGCTACATTCTGCCCGGCGTGAGTCAAATTTTCGCTCCTAAGGCTCGGAGCTAAGCGGGTTTTAGGTTGACAGAGGCTCTGCCCGGCGAGGGGGCCAGGTTGGTCTACAGCGCCAGCGAGCTATCTTTCTGCAAAAGGAAGGGTTAGCGTTCCGGGAGGCATTGTACCAGGTGGAGTAACCTCCTAACACTCCTGGGCGAGACCGGCGATGAGTGGCAATCCAACTGCTAACTAAAGCACGCGATCCGCTTTGAGTTTCTGATGGGAACGATAGACACAATAGCCAGGCCGCAGCCGGAGGTTGCCCCGAAACGTCGCGTGGATCGCGGCTATCTCCGCCAGTTCCACGCCATCGAGCGGCGCGATTGGTGGCTGTGGGGACTCTCTACCCTCGTCATCCTGACCCTTACCGGTGCAGTGGTGATTCTCGCTTTGCCGATGCTCTCGGCCGAGAAGGGCTTGTGGTCGCGGCTATCGCTCGAGCACTCGGTGCGCGGCCTGATCGGGGCGGTGCTGATCTTTGACATCTACGCGCTCTATCAGCAATTTGCATTGAAGCGATTGCGCAGCCACCTGGAGACAGAAATCCTGACCAACCTCGAGTTGCAGGAGCAAGCCGAGCGGTTTCACCAGCTTTCCACCACCGATCCCCTCACCGGACTTTCGAACCGCCGGTTCGTCACTGAGCAGCTTCGCCATGAGGTCTCGCGAGCGCATCGTTACGCCCGGCAACTGGCGGTGGTTCTCTTCGACCTCGACAACTTCAAGCAGATTAACGACCGCTACGGCCACCTGGCCGGCGACGAAGTCATGCGGCAGTTTGCTGCCTTGCTGCAAGAGAAGACGCGCTCCTCGGATACGCCGGCACGCTATGGCGGGGATGAATTCTTGGTGGTCCTGCCGGAGACCAAGGAAGCTCAAGCCCAGCGGTTCCTCAACCGCGTCGGCAGGAGCGTCGAGGTCCGCGCCGGGGGCCGAAAGATTCAGGTCGGCATCAGCGCCGGAAGGGCCGGCTACACCGAGGGTGATTCGGTCGAGACCCTTCTCGAGCGTGCCGATCAGAGCCTCTATGCTTGCAAACGGAACCGATAGGTTCCCTCGGCGTCATCCACCACACCCAGGCGCCGCGCTCAGACCCCGTACTCACAAGCGCAAGCTGACACGCGCCATGAACGACTGCGCGTCGTCGAGCATGCTGACATTGTTGAACAGGACGTAGGTCGGATCGGCCGTTTGGCACCGTGCCGCCAGCTCGGCCAGATCAGCCTCCGTAAACCGGTAGCGATAGCCGGTGCGGCCGTGGAGGCGGAAGTAACACACCCCGGAAGTTACCGGCTCGGCGTGAAAGGGATCGACAGCGTGAATCAGGTTTAGTTCCCGACAGAGAGTCGCAATCTCTTCCCCCGACCATTGCCCGCGCGGGTCCCATGCCAGCAAAAAGTTTTCGCGCTTGATCCGGTGAAAAAATTTCCAGAGGTTATCTTTATTTTCTATGGTCGGCTTGAAGCTCGCCGGGCATTGAAACAGGATGATGCGCGCCCGGAGCGCCCGGGCGCTTGCCGCCGTGCGTTCCCAGGCCTGCTCGGTTACCCCCGTCCATTGAAAACTCCCGCACTGTCTTTTTTGAGTTTCGCTGAACTTTTCGCGCAAGCGGCGGTAGGTTGGGCTGGTAGCCGGGTGAGTGATGACCTGCCAGGCCTTCAGCGTAAATTCGAACTCGGCCGGCACTACCGCTCGCCAGCGCTCGAGCGTTTTCTGCTCGGGCGGTTGGTAGAAAGTCTCCTGCGCCTCCACCAGGGGAAATTGTTCGGCGTAACGCGCTCGAGCGATCGGGAAACCGCAGCAGCCGACTTTGACAGCACCTTGCATGGCGCTTCGAACCAGCACGGACGAAGTGCCCGGTAAACGGGTTGATTGTAGGTTTGGTCGCCAGCCGGCGCAACCCGCTCTTGCAGGGAAAACAGTCGGTGGCATAATGTAGGGCAGCGGGTTCTCTGCAAGGAGCGCCGGGTGCCGCCGGAGAAGGATGATCGCCGCAGGAGCAACCGCGTCCGGCTACGGACGCCGGTGGTTCTCATCTGGGTGCAAGAAGGCAACGTTCATCGGGAAGCCACCCACACCCTTTCCGTCAGCAAGCATGGCTGCGCCGTGTTGAGCCACCGCGAGTTTTCGCTGGGCTCGGAAATCCAGCTCGAGAATGTTACCAGTGGCGAGATGGTTCGCACCCGGGCCCTCTACACGCTGAAAGATTTTTCCACCAACATGATTGAGGTCGGCCTGGGCTTCCTTGAAGAGCGGCCCGGTTTTTGGGGTATCGCATTCGTCTTGAGCCGGTAAAACCCTTCCACTCAATCCTAGCGGCATGCTGTAGGTGGGACAGGCATTCCTGCCTGTCCGAGTTTGCCAGAGCACAGGCAAGAATGCCTGTGCCACTGGGGTGCTACAACTGGATGGCCTGGCCGGTGCCGAGTTGCTCGTTGACCAGTCGCGCCAGAACCTGGCGGAGTGTTTCGCCCGTCTTTTCGAGAACAAACGCCGAGGCTTCCTCGGACCAACCGAGTTTGAAGCTCCGCGCCAGCGCCGAAACCCAAATCTGCCGCACCGGCGTGTTCGGGCTGATCACAAACCGGGCCGGCTGCGGCTCTTCAAACGTGAGGTTGAGCGTGCCGGCGTCGAACTCGACTTCAAAGTCGTGCTCATCCGCCAGCGGCAAGAGCGCCTTCCTGGCGTCCTCGAGCATCACGTCCGCCTTGAGGCGAAATTCCTGTTCGTCCATCAGTTGAGCCACGTTGCCTCCTGGAATGAAGCATTCTAGCACGCGACCTGTACCCAACACCCAGCGCCGCCAGCGGCCAACCGCACGAGCTACCCCGCCAGTAGTCCGCCCATCACCGTTGGCGAGTCACATTTCTTGAAAGCGCATCTCGCCGTCCATTGCTGCAAGGTGCGAAGCTGAAGCCTCGCTCCACGGGAGTGCTTCTATGATCTTTGTGATGGGTGTAAGATAAAAGCACAATGCGGATTACTTTCCGTCTGATTTTATCGCTTGTTATTGGCGTGACGCTCGTTGCCTCTCTTTTTACCTTCTTGCAGGTCCGTCAGGAAAGGCGACGATTGAGGGAGGAGGTTGAACGACGCGCCATAGTTCTGGCCGAGAGTCTCCAAGAGAGTGTTGAGCCGCTGCTGGACAAAGCGCCCTCCCGGAATCTTCAGCGGATCGTGGAAAGATTTGGCAACCGAGAGAGACTGAGTGGCGTGGCAGCCTATGACCCGAATGGTCGCTCCCTGGCCATTACGCCGGGCTTGGCATCCCTACTGCGTCGTCCTCCGGCAGCCGCTCTTGAGGCGGTTCGCACTGACCAGGGTTTAGGTGAATTCCAAACGATCAATGAGAAGCTGATGCACATCTACGCGCTACCCCTGCGCCGGGAAGGAGCCGTAACGGGGGTATTGGTAATCTTGCATGATACGAGTCACATTCCGATCCAGACAGCCCGGACCTGGCGACTCAACTTCATTCGGCTTTTGATACAAACGCTTCTGATTGCCGTGGTCACCGTGCTGATTGTGCGCTGGAGCATCGCAGGGCCCATCGCAAGAACGGCCGAATGGATGAAGAGACTCAGGACAGGCGAGACATCTGGACCGATTGGTCTGCTCAGGGCAGACCTTTTCAAACCTTTGGCTCGGGAGGTTCTCCATCTCACAAAGAGTCTTTCTGCCGCGAGAGCCGCCGCCGAAGAAGAAGCACGGCTGCGAGAAGCAGCAGAATCCCTTTGGACTTCTGAGCGACTGAAAGAGCATGTGCGGGGCAAGCTTCATGGACAGTCTCTTTTTGTTATTTCTAACCGAGAGCCCTACATGCATTCCAGGAAAGGCAAGGAAATCGAGTGCGTGGTGCCAGCGAGCGGGCTGGTGACCGCTCTGGAACCTATCTTGAGAGCTTGCGGAGGAACATGGATCGCCCACGGCGGAGGTGACGCCGACCGGGAAACCGTGGACGAGCGCGGCAAGCTCCGGGTGCCGCCGGAAGACCCGCAATACACTCTTCGGCGGGTGTGGCTCACCAAAGAAGAAGAAGAAGGATACTATTACGGCTTTTCCAATGAAGGTCTTTGGCCCTTGTGCCACATTGCTCATACCAGGCCGGAGTTTCGAGCCGAGGATTGGTCTCATTACCAGGCCGTGAACGTCAAATTCGCGGAATCGGCTCTGGAAGAGCTGGAAGGAACTGAAGAGCCGTGCGTCCTGATTCAGGACTACCACTTTGCCCTCCTGCCGCGGCTTATCAAGGAAAAACGCCCAGATGCCCGCGTAGCGATCTTTTGGCACATTCCCTGGCCCAACCCGGAAGCCTTTGGCATCTGTCCCTGGCAGAGAGAACTTCTTCATGGACTATTAGGGGCGGATCTCGTCGGATTTCATATTCAGTTTCACTGCAACAATTTCCTGGAAACGGTAGATCGAGCGCTTGAATCTCGAATTGACTGGGAGGGCTTCGCCGTCAATCGGGTCGGCCATACCACCTGGGTGAAGCCCTTTCCGATCAGCGTCGCGTTTCCCTGTAACGCTTCCCAGCCGTTGGTGGAATCCGGCAAGGAGCCAGTGAAGGCTCTCTTGCTCAAAGAGCTTGGCGTAAAGGCGCCGTACTTAGGCGTGGGAGTGGACCGGATTGACTACACAAAAGGAATTATCGAACGGTTCCGGGGAATCGAGCGATTCTTGGAAAAATACCCCGCCTACCAGGGGCAATTGACGTTTGTTGAACTGGGAGCCCCGAGTCGTACTCACATCAAGGAATACCATGACCTTGTCGGACACGTGGAGGCGGAGGCAGAGCGCATCAACTGGCGCTTCCAAACCAAAGAATGGAAGCCAATCGTTTTCCTCAAACGCCACCATACCCATCAGGAGATCCAACCCTACTATCGGGCAGCAGATATCTGTCTGGTCACTTCTCTGCATGACGGCATGAACCTTGTTGCCAAGGAATTCGTTGCCGCTCGCGACGATGACCAAGGAGTCTTGATCCTTAGCTGCTTCACCGGCGCAGCCCGCGAGCTCCAGGCCGCTGTGATCGTCAATCCTTATGACATCGAG
>DATBWB010000085.1 GCA_036514995.1 Candidatus Acidiferrales bacterium | reverse complement strand
CAAAAACGGGCGAAAACAGGAAAAGGCGACTTCGAGTTAGTCTGTGGTTGGCAAAGGGAATTAGCTGAGTTTTCAACTAGGTCGAGAAATGCCCGCAGCGGTCTTCAAGACCGCCCGTTTCAACCACTCACGCACTCCTCCGGCGTAACGAGTATCGGGATTCATCCCGATATGCATGTCGGGCTAAAAGCCCGACAACCCTATCGTATCACCTCAGGAGGAAAGAGGCGAGATGGTGAGTCGTGCGATTAGCTCGGTCATTGAAAGTTGAGAGCGCACCTAGCCAAATCACAGAGCCGAAGGGAAGTTTGCCCGGCTGAAGCCGGCCGCTACATTTGCCCAGAGGGACCCAGCGACTGGAGCAAACGGCGGGCCCCTCGATCGAGGTCCGCCATCAGTCCCGAATCTTCGGGAGGCGCGCTTGACGCCCGTGCCATAATGGAACTGGAGGCCCCGTGAGCGAGCTCACCATGCTTACCCTGTTCCTGGCCGTAGCTCTCCCGACCTGGCTCGCCCTCCGTCGTATCCTCCACTCGCCCAACAACCAATGACCTTCCGACCAACCCCGGCGCAGCAAGCCTTTCTCAAAGCGGCCCTCGACCTGAACGTCAAGCGCACCATCCGGGCCATCAGCCGCGCCGCTCGTGTGCATGAAAGCTCCTGGCGCATTTGCAAGCGCAACCCCGCTTTCTGCTCCTGCTATGGCGACGCCTGGAAATCGGGCGCCGCTCACGCGGCCTGCCTGCTCGACAACATAGGCTTGGAGAAAGCCCGCACCGACTTCCGCTACTGGCAGGCGATGCAGCAGAAATACTCCTTCTCGCCCCCTGGACTCCGACACCCCCCGCTCACCGTCATCGTCCGCGTCCCGCGCCCCTTTCCACCGGGTGCCCGCCCGAAGCCCATGCTCGAAAAGCGCGAATTTTTTCTCGCTCCCCGGACACTACCTCCTGTCGCCTTGCCCGTCCCGCCTCTCCGCTTCGCCCGCTGCTGTCGGCCCGCCCAGCTGCTGGAGCAGCCGTTGCGCCAAAGCCGCTTCTTCGGGCGCAAACCGCCCTGACCCGGCAATCTCGCGGAGCAGAGGGGCAAGCACCTCAGGTTCGACCACCTGGCTCTTCTTGAGATCTTTTTCGAGCACCGTGAGGACGCGCCAGAGCTCGATTCGTCGCGAACTTTCGGGACTTGCCATGGCGCGGGTGAGGTTGGCGGCGTGCCAGCGCTGGTTGGCAATACCCTCGAAGAGCTTGACCATGCGCCCCGTTTTCCCGCCGGGCGAGCTGACATAGGCTACCCGGTAGCGCACCGGGCCCTTCTCGTAGGCCAGACCGATTTCCATTAGGACGGGAATGCCAGGCCTGGTTTTCTCGCTGGTCGCGCCACGAAAATTCTTCATCTGTGCTGCCAGGGAAAAGAGCTGCTGAACAGTGGCGGCGGAAAGCGAAAAAGTGGGCGAGGTCGCCGGGGAGGACTCGCCTGCCGCGGCGGCAAGCGAGGAATCGTCCGCCGCGCCGGAGGCGTGAGCGTAGCGCGCCTGGCCGTCGTCCCGGACGCGCACGCTCCAGTAAAGCTGCTGCGGATAGAGCAAAGCTTTTTCGAACTCGAGCGTCGGGCGGCCGTCGCGGATGCGTTCGAGCAAACTTTGCGCCTTCCTCTGTGCCATGCGGAGATAGCCGGGGTCGCCCGCGATGGTTCGAAGCACCGGCACCAGTTCCGCTGCATCCCCCATTTCGCCGCGCGAATACTCCGCGTCCAAACTCTCCAGCAACCGCGGCAGCTTCAGCCGGTCGTGCTTCATCGCCAGCTCGAGCGCCTCTCGGTACAACTTTGCCCGCCCCCCTGCATAGGCCGACGAAGACACCGAAGCCGGGCCCCCTCGAGCCGGCCCCGCTGCCGCGCGGCACGGCACAGCCAAACACCAACCAGTGAAGAGAAGACCCAAAAGGATACGAGGATGAACGGGACGGGTCACGGTTGCGGGCAATTATACGCCATGACACTCTGGCACACCGAACTTCGCCGACGTCCACTCTGAGGGCGGAAAAGCAACTTGGCGACGGCGATGTCCTACAGGACGTCAAAGCTTCTCGAAGCTTGGGAAAAGATGGGTATTGGGGTCGTGTCAACTCATAGAGCTTGCGTCCACGCTCTCGTGGCACTATCTTTTCCCTGCTCTCCGTTTGCCTCCGGCAGGTTCGCTTGCCCGCTTGGCCTGATGGCGGGCTTGCCCGCCTGGCTTGAGGGCGGACTCCTATCGGTTCATCCGGAAGATGTGAGGCTTTTCCATGTGGAAGGGCAAGTGGAAGAGATCGCTCGGTTGGTTGTCTCTTCCCATTCTGCTTCTGTCGCCTTCGGCGGTCGCTCAAAGCACTCCGGAAGGGAGGTCTGCGCCTCTCGAGCTACTTCAGAAGCTCGCGGAGATGTCGGCGGTGCCGGGTTACGAGTCGGCGCTGGCCGGTGAAATCCAGAGACGCCTGAAGGCTCTCAAGCTCGACTCGAAGACCGACAATCTGGGCAACGTCATCGTCACGCTCGGCTCGGGCGAGCCCACACGGGTGATGGCCGCGCCCATCGACGAAATCGGCTACGTTGTTTCCGGGATCACCGAAGACGGTTTTCTCCGCGTGCAGCGCCTGCCGCAGGGGCAATTGTTTGCCTTCTTTGACACCTTGCTGACGGCGCAACCCGTGTCCGTTTTTACGAAGGCGGGGAAAGCCTTGAGCGGGGTGGTGGCGGCGCGCTCGGTCCACCTCATGACCGCGCGGGGAAGCAATCCTACGCCGGTGCGCGAGCTGGACGACATCTTCATTGACATCGGCGCGCCGAGCGAAAAGGAGGCCAGGGCCGCCGGGGTGGATTTGCTCGACCCCATCACGATGGAAAAGCATTTCTACAAGTTGGGCGGCGGCATGGTGACCGCGCCCTCGCTCGGCGACCGCTTTGGGGCGGTGGCGCTTCTCGAAATGCTCGGCCGGATCAACATCGCCGGGGGCGGAGCCAAGCTGAAAGGCACGCTCGTCGCCGCTTTTGTGACCCAACAATGGGTGGGCGGAAGAGGACTGGATCGCCTGGCGCAAGAGGTGCCCGCGAACGATTGGATCATCGTTGGCCGGTTGCAGCCTCCCCGGCCGGGTGAGAAAACCGCCGAGCCTTCGAGCGGCGTCTTGATTGCCATTGCCGACCCGAGCAAGCCTGCGCCGCTTGCCGGCGAACTCTCGAGACTGGCCGCCGAGCGCAATATCCCGGCACGGGGCGAGCCGGCGGCGGCCCTGCCGCGCTCGAGCTACACCGGTGGGCCGCAATTTCCCCCGCGCTTTGCCCATCTCGGCATCGCGGTGCGTTTTCCGCTCTCGCCGGCTGAAATGATCGACATCGCCGATCTCGACGCGCTGGTCCGATTGTTGGCCGCCTACGCCCAGCAGTGAGGTTGCGCCCTCAAGGGAGCCTGAAGGGAGAACGAAATGTCCGGTGAATCCTTCCCAAATCGATCTTCTTTTCCCTGCCTCCTCTGCCTCTTTTGCTTCATCTGTTTCCTTGTCCCCTCAAAAGCTACGGCGCAAAAACCAAAAGCGGCCACTCCGCCATCCCGGCCCGGAGTCCCTTCCACCGAGAAAATTCTCGCTACCCTCACCGAGGTCTATGGCGTCAGCCAACACGAGGCGGCTGTGCGCAAAGCCATCGCCGGGCTTCTGCCCGCATGGGCCGGAGTGGAGACGGATCCTTACGGAAACCTGATTTTGCGCATGGGCAAAGGCTCCCCGCGACTGGTTTTTGTGGCCCACATGGACGAAATCGGCTGGGTGGTGCGGGAGATCCTGGCTGACGGCCGGCTTGCGCTCGATTCGAAGGGCGGCTTTGCCACCGTTTATTTTGCCGGTCGCGCCATTCTGGTTCGTGGCGCGGAGGGAGGCAGGGAAATCCCCGGAGTGATGGAATTGCCGGAAGGTTATGCCGCCCCCGATTTTTTCACGACCCGTCCCGAGCGTCCGGGCTTCGAGTGGCGGACCGACCTCGGCACGCGAACCAAAGCCGCCACCGAAGCTTTGGGCGTAAAGGTGGGCGACTTTGTAACGGTGCCCAAGAAATTCCGCAAGCTCCTCGGACGCCGCGTCAATGGCCGGAGCTTTGACGACCGCGTGGGCTGCGCGGCACTGGTGGCGGCCGCCTGGCAGCTTGACCCGAAACTCTTCCAGCATGAGGTCACCTTCGTCTGGTCCACTGAAGAGGAGATTGGCCTTCGCGGGGCCAAATACTACGCCGATCACAACACCACCGACGTGGTTTTCGCGGTGGATACGTTTGTCTCGGCCGATTCGCCGCTCGAGTCCAAGCGCTTTGGCGATGGCCGGCTGGGCCAAGGCTTCGTCGTCCGCGCCGTGGACAATAGCTACGTGGCCGCGCCAGCCCACGTCCAGAAAATTCTCGCCCTCGCCAGAAAACATTCCATCTTGAGCCAGTACGGCGTCACCGGCGGGGGCAACGATGGCGCTGTCTTTCTCCGCCACGGCGCCTCGAACCTGGCGCTCGGCTGGCCGCTGCGCTACTCGCATTCTCCCGCTGAGGTGGTGGATCTGGCCGACCTCGAAGCCCTTTCGAGAATAGTCGCCGTGGCAGCACAGGAATGGTGAGCGACGGACGACCTCGCCCGCCACCGTATCCACTTGATTCAAAAGGCGTTAGTTGGTACCAGCAAAAATACTACAACTTTTTTGGGCAACGCTAGGCTATCTTCCCTGAATCCAATATAATAGAACCTATATGGGGACCAAAGCGGTGCGGTCGATTGCGCTATTGACCGTCATTGAAGCGCTCAACGAGTTCTACGCCCAGCGGCATCAGATGCTGAAGGGGGAGGAGTCTGACTTCCTGAGAAAATTCCGCGAGCGCGGTGACCCGACTTACGGGCACTACTTTGCCCGGCTCGAGCAGGGACGCCAGGCTTACCTCGATCGCCTCGGCGTCCGCATCGAACACGGCACGTTTGAGGACTCCTGGGAAGAGGCACTCCAGGCAGGCGAGCGCGTCCGGCTCACACCAGCGGAAATTCTCTCGCACGATAGCCGGCCAATCGGCCGCGTGATCGTCGCCTTCTACCACCGCCACGACCGCTTCGAGGTTCCCCGCCCGCCCGAGGTCCGCCCCTGCCTTGATGTCTGACGTCCGGCCAGCCCACCTTGCCTAATCTCACCGGCAGCAACCTCAACGGCGAAATTCGAAACTCGCAAAACCCAAAACCGCAGTCCGGAGAAGGAAGTAACTTTCTGAAACGTTCCGGGGCGTTTTGCGACTTTGAAATTTCGGGTTTCCATTGCGCCGAATTTCGAGTTTCGATTTTCGCTTTTCGGTTTTTCTAGCCTGCCGTGCTAGCATGGCTCGGCGCCGGGCCGGCTTCGAGGCCTGTCCTGACCCAGGCGAAGGAACCTGCCATGCCCATCAAAACGATCATCGAGCCGTTTCGCATCAAGAGCGTCGAGCCGATTCGCCAGACCAGCCCCGCGGAGCGCCAGCGCCTGCTCGAGGCCGCCGGCTACAACCTCTTCTTGATTGACTCGGAGGACATCTTGATTGACCTGCTCACCGACAGCGGCACCGGCGCCATGTCCACCGAGCAGTGGGCGGCGATGATGCGCGGCGATGAGAGCTACGCCGGCTCGCCCAGCTTCGCCCGCTTCAAACAAAGCGTGGACGATATTTTCGGCTTCAAGCACGTCATCCCCACGCACCAGGGCCGCGCCGCCGAACGCATCCTGTTCAGCGTGATGTGCAAGAAGGGCGACGTCGTCCCCAATAACACCCACTTCGATACCACCCGGGCAAACATCGAATTTCTCGGCGCCGAAGCGGTGGACTTGCCCATTCCCGAAGGCACCCAGCCGGCCACGCTCCATCCCTTTAAGGGCAACATGGACGTGAAGCGCCTGGGCGAGCTGATCGAGCGGGTCGGGCCAAAGCGGGTGCCGCTGGTGATGATGACCATTACCAACAACTCCGGCGGCGGCCAGCCCGTCTCCATGGCCAATCTCCGGGAAACCCGCGCCCTCTGCGCCCGCTACCAGATTCCCCTCTACCTGGATGCCTGCCGCTTTGCTGAAAATTCCTACTTTATCAAGCTGCGCGAAGAGGGTTTTCGCTCGAAGTCGCCCAAAGAGATTGCCCGCGAGACATTCTCCTACGCGGACGGCTGCACCATGTCAGCCAAGAAAGACGGCCTGGCGAATATCGGCGGCTTTCTTTGCACCAACGACGACCTGCTCGCCCAGCAGGAAAAAGATTTGCTCATCCTGACGGAGGGATTTCCCACCTACGGCGGGCTTGCCGGGCGCGACCTTGAGGCGATTGCGGTCGGACTGCAGGAGGTGCTCCACGAAGACTATTTGAACTACCGCATCGTTTCCACCGCCTACCTCGGCAAACACATCGCCTCGGAGGGCGTGCCCATCGTCCAGCCACCCGGCGGCCACGCGATTTATATGGATGCCCGGGCCTTTCTTCCGCACATCCCGCCCACTTGCTTTCCCGGCGTCGCCCTGGCGGCGGAGCTTTACCTCGAAGCCGGCATCCGGGCCGTCGAAATCGGCACGCTCATGTTCGGGAAGAGAGACGAAAAAGGCGTCGAACACCCGGCCACGATGGACCTCGTTCGGCTGGCCATCCCGCGACGGGTGTACACCCAGAGCCACGTGGACTACGTCGTGGAAGCGATTCTGGAAGTGTGGAAGCGGCGCGAAAAAATTCGCGGCCTCGAGCTGACCTACCAGGCGCCCTTCTTGAGGCACTTTACCGCCAGGTTTCGCCCGCTACCCTGACCCCCGCCCGGCTTGCCCCGAGGACGCGGTGGTAATCCATTGTTTTCAGCTCAATCCGCGTAGATCGTCATGGGCGAATAAAAAGCGAAGATTGTGCTTGACAGGGCGAACAAAAAGCGAAGATAATAAGACCATCGAAAGGCGCTGGCTAGCTCGGGTGAATGACACCACTCGGGCATTTGAGGCGCGCGATGGCAACCACGACACCCACTCTCTTTCTCAACCCGCCGAGCCCTTCGCTCGCAAGACAACCGGGCATGACCCCGAATAGCCCCGCTTCCACAGATGAGACACAACCCAACCCAAGAGGGCTCACCCCCACCGGGCAACCGATTAACCAGGGCGCAACCGGCGACGCTGGTTTAATCGGCATCGCGCGCCTCGCTGCCAACGCCCCGCTCGAAAAGGAAAAGAACAACGTCGAATACTTCCGCATCGGCTGCCGCTCGATCCTGAACCGGTGTTATTCCGAGCGGGTGCCCTTCACCTGGACGATCAACCCTTACCGCGGCTGCGAGTTTGGCTGCCGCTACTGCTACGCTCGCTACACCCACGAGTACATGGAGCTCGACCCGGCCGCCTTTGAACAGAAGATTTATGCCAAGCAGGATGCAGCTTGCCTGCTCAAGAACGAGCTCGGCCGCGTGCGTTCAGGGGAGAGCATCGCCATCGGCACCGCCACCGATCCCTATCAGCCTGCCGAGCGGCAATTCGGCGTGACGCGCCAGATTCTGGAGACGCTCGCGGAAGCGCGGGGCTTGAGCCTTTCGATTACCACCAAATCCAACCAGATCGTTCGCGACGTGGACGTCTTGCAGAAAATCGCCGGCCGCTCCGACCTGCACATCAATATCACCATCACGACGCTTCGGGCGCGGCTCGCCCGGGCGCTCGAGCCGCGCGCTCCCCGGCCGGATTTGCGGTTAAAAGCTTTGGCCGCGTTGCGCCAGGCCGGACTCCATGCCGGAGTTTTCGTGATGCCGGTTCTGCCCGGCATCACCGACCGCGAAGCGGACCTGGAGGCGCTGGCCGAGGCCGCCGCCAAGCACCAGGCACAGTGGCTTGCCGCCAACGTGCTTTTCCTGATGCCTTCGGCGCAGAAGGTTTTCTTTCCGTTTCTCGATGAAAAATTTCCGCGGCTTGCGAGGCAGTATCGTCGCTGGTATGCCCGTTCCGGCTATGCCCCGGAAGAATATCGCGCGCGCATCGCGGGCTTGTTCGCTCGCCTGCGCGCCAAACACGGCTTCGCGAGCAGGCCGTATGAGCCGGATCGCTTCGCCCTGAATCAGACGGTTCAGGGCCTCGCCGCACCAGAGCCACAGATGAGCCTCGGATTTGTCTTCCCGCCGACAAAGACCATACTTCCGGACTTCAGGATGAATCCCTGCTGAGGGATAGAAAACAGGAATCGGAAAATAGGACTACCGCATTCCGGTTTTCCGTTTCCCGCTCCTGGCCGCTTTGCCTGCGCTACAATGTTGGCGTGAAATCCTTGGTGAGGGTGCTCATCTCGGTCTGCCTGGCGAGCCTGTTCCCGGGTGGCTCACTGTCGGCTGCCGAAGAGCACTCTCGATTCCAGATTGACGAGGATGCGGCGCGCGCGGCGATCAAGCTAGGCCAGACGGAGGATGTCGAATCGCTTCAGAAATTCTTTGAGCCCTACAACGAACTTTTTCGAGGAGTGACCGACCCGCCGGTCGAGCGCATCACGCTGGACACGCGCTTCAGCCGGATTGCGACGTTGGCGGCGACCCAGCACCGCACCGACCATCGCTACACCGAGAAGGAAGCCTTCGCCTCGACCGAGGAGCTTGAAAAGAACATTGTTCTCCGGGCACGCATGTTCTTTTTCACCGCCCGAACGCTCGAGCCGGGCAAAGACTATCGCATGCGCGCCTATCAGGATGACGAGGAGCTTACGGCAAAATTTTCGGACTATCAGAACTACGGAGCGCCGCCGTCAGGGGCGGCCTGGCACGTGGAATTGGCCTTCAGCGTGCCGCTCGACGAGTTGGACACCGAGCAGCCGCTCCGCATCGTGCTGGAATCGCCCGACGGGCCTAAAGTGGACGCCGTCTTCGATCTGGCAAAACTGAAATAGAACGGAACAGTTTCTACCGGGTCAGGCTCATTTCATAAGCGCACAGCACTAACGTTGACGTCATTCTGGGCCCCGACGCAAAGCGTCGGGGTTAACTCCGTGAACAGTCTCAGCAGCCTTGTCATGCTGAGTCCGCCGCGGCGGACGAAGCATCTCGCGGTGAGATCCTTCGCTCCGACAGGGTCGGGCCTCAGGATGACACCTGCACACGCCCACCGGCTGTGAATCAGCTTTTACTAACTTCCCGGCACAATAATCCGCGGCTCTTCTTTCCTGAGGTCCGCCTCGGCGGGATACTGCGCCCGGAGAAAGTCAAGGAAGGCGCGGCTTTTGGGCCGGCCGTTGGTGCGCGACCTTCCCACGCGCAAAAGGAAAACGAGCACCTGAAAAATCTCTTTTTCAGGCAGAGCGGGAGCGCCGGTCAAGCTCAAGGGGGCGGAGCCGGTGCGCTCCGCCTCGTTCTTCTGATACTCCTGGATAAATGCGGCAAGCTGGCGATAAAGCTCGCGGGGCAGTGCCGCGTCCGGCAGCTTTTCATAGTAGATCCCGCTGCGCAGCGTCTCAAAGGTTTGCGCCATATGCTCAAGCGCGATGAGAGCCTCCGCGTCCGTCAGGCCCTTAGTTTGTTTCCAGAATAAGAGGATGGCGTAGCCGAGGCCGGAAAGGAATTTCCGCTGGACGTGGACCAGATCCTCGGGCACGGCCACATCGGGAAACGGCAGGTCGCCCGCGGTGAACGTTTTTCGCTCTTCTCCGTATCGCCGCGAGGCGACGAGGTAGGGGCAGTCGCCCGGGCAATCAATGGTCACTTCGCGCTCCGTCCCGCAACAGACGGGGCAAATAGATTCACCCTTGCCGGGACAGAAACGCTTTGCCTTGCGCTTTTGGCAGATCGGGCAGGCCATCGGTCACCCACGCTGACCGGGACGCAAAAACCCCATTCTAGGAGAAAGAGGCAGGGCATGCAAACGGCGGCAGCGGGAGGGAAAGGGATGTGAGAAAATGGCTGAAGCGCATCGGTTGAGAAACGCATCTAAGAGAGAACGAGCGTATGGTTGACGTCACCTTTGCGACGGCGTTTCTGGCTGGGCTGATTTCATTCCTGTCGCCCTGCGTGTTGCCGCTGGTGCCGGGATATGTCTCTTTGATCTCCGGCCTGAGCGTGGAGCAGTTGCAGGATTCCGAGCAGGCGAAGCTCGGGCCCATCCTGGCCTCCTCGCTCGCCTTCGTCCTGGGTTTCTCCGTCGTCTTCGTGGCGCTTGGCGCGTCGGCCAGCGCCGTGGGAAAATTTCTCCTGCTCAACAAACCGCTGTTTTACAAGATTGCCGGCGCCATCATCATTCTTTTTGGCTTGCACCTGACGGGCCTGCTCAAGATCTCCTACCTTTACCGTGAGAAGCGCTTTCAGGGCGCGCCGGGGAAGATGGGGTGGCTCGGGGCATTTGTGATCGGCTTGGCGTTTGCTTTTGGCTGGACGCCCTGCATCGGCCCGATCCTGGGCACGGTGCTGACGCTCGCCGCGACGAAGGAGAAAGTGAGCGAGGGAATCAACCTGCTGGCTGTCTATTCGGCGGGTCTGGGCTTGCCCTTCCTGCTGACCACGCTGGGCATCAACGGCTTTCTTCGTTTTTATCGTCGCTTTCGCCGCCACCTGCAGGCCGTGGAAGTATTTTCCGGGATCTTATTGCTGGCCGTCGGCCTGCTCATCTTCTTCAACCGGCTGACGTGGCTTTCGAACCAGCTTGCGTTCTTGAATCGTTTCGTCTGGTAAGCATTCATGCTGAAGGCAGAAAAGGGAAAATGGAAAATAGAAAATAGGCCCGTTTTCTAATTTCTCTTTTCTATGTTCGCATTTCTATGCTTCGGCAAGGAGGGGGAATGAGTTCGGGACAAAAGACGATTTTGGGGCTGTTGCTGGTGGCCGGCCTGGTGGGCGGAGCATATTGGTATGGCCGGCGGAGCGCGCCCCGGGCAGCCCGGTCGGGCACAGCGGCATCGGCGAACCGAGCGCCTGAATTCAAAATCAAGGACCTGGAGGGCCGCGAGGTCAGGATGTCGGACCTCGAAGGCAAGGTCGTGCTGGTCAACTTCTGGGCCACCTGGTGCAAGCCCTGCACCATCGAGATTCCGTGGCTGATTGAGCTGCAGAAGAAGTACGGCGAGAAAGGCTTCACGGTGGTCGGCATCGCCATGGACGAGGAGGGCGCCAAAGTGGTTGCCCCTTACGCGCAGCAGGCCAAGGTCAATTATCCCATCTGGATTGGCGATGAGGAGGTCGCCACGAAATTTGGGGGCATCCTGGGCATTCCGACGAGCTTTCTGATCTCCAAAAATGGCCAAATCGTGGAACGCTATCTTGGCATCCTGCTGGCCTACGAAGACCAGGTGAACGAACAGATTGCGAAGGAACTCTAATTCATCCGGAAGGATTCAAAGAAGTACATGGGTAAGGGAACAGAAATTAGAAAAGAGAAATTAGAAAATAGGCTCTTTTCTATTTTCTATTTTCTGTTTTCCAGTCTCTTGGTTGCCGGCGGCTTGACCGCAAACGGCCCGCCGCTCGCACGGGCGGCGCAATTTCCGAGGAGGAACGAGCCGATTGTCCGCGCGCAGGGCTATGTTTCTCTGCAATCGGTGCCGCAAGGAGGCGAATTTCGCGTCGCCGTCCTGGCAGAAATCGCTCCTGGGTACCACATCAACGCCTCCAAGCCGCTCCAGGAATATTTGATTCCCACGCAATTGCGCGCCCAGCCGCCCGCCGGGATGCGGGTGCTCGAGGCGGCCTACCCCAAGGCGAACCTGAAAGAGTTTGCTTTCTCCGATGAAAAAATGGCGGTGTACGACGGCACGATCGTGCTCGGCCTGCGGGTGGCGACCAGTCCGAGGATTCCGCGCGGCGAAGTGGCTCTGCCGCTCGAGCTCCGCTATCAGGCCTGCAACGACAAGCTCTGCCTTCCGCCAACCACCCTGCCGCTTCAGGTGAACGTCCCGCTCGTCAGCCCCGGCACCGCCGCCAGGGCGATTCATCCGGAAATCTTTTCAAAGCTCGTCTTTGGCGGAAAGTCCCGATAGTTCCCCTCGCGGCGAGCCGGCTTCGGTAGTGTCCCGATTTGTGAAGAGGCACACTGATTGCCATGCTTGTTTACCCTCTTGTGGGCGGTTAGGCTAGTCCAGACAGTCGAAGGGCGTGTGGTTTCAGGCTAGACTGTATGGGCCGGCCCGCGCTTGAGGAGACTCTGTTCATGAACCGCTCCGTTTCACGCCTTGCGCTGCTGATCGCTGGTTTCCTTCTCGCTTTGGTGGCTGCGGCTGGCCCGTTCGCTTCAGCGGGGGACATCAAGGTCACCAATCAGCCGGCCTCGCAGGGGAGACCGATCACGCCCGCCGGGTCGCTCGTGCTCGATGCAAACACCCGCCAGCCAGCCGTGGGCGCCTTGCCGGTGGATTTTGTCCGCAGCCCCGACCGTACCGGGCCGGATGGTTTTGGCCGCTATCTGATCGCGGTCAACAGCGGCTTCGGCGTCCAGTTCAATGCCGCCACCAACCGCGCGCAACAATCGCTGGTGGTGATTGACCTGAACGCGCAACCCTCGCCGGTGGTCATCCAGAATGTATATTTTCCCACACCGCAGAGCGCCAATGTCGGTGTCGTCTTCGCGCCCCAGGCCGAGCCGGGCGACACCTACAGGCTTTATGTTTCCGGCGGCTTCGAGAACAAGATCTGGATGTTTCGCTTCCGCCCCGGCGCGCGTGAGCCGATTGCTCCTCCGTCTCCGGGGCCAAATACCAGGGTGGAAGCGCCGTTCATCGAGGTAAGTGGTTTTGCCTCTGCGGCGCCCTCGCCGCGCTATCACGGCAACCGTGAGCCCGTCTATCCCACAGGATTGGCGATCAGTCCTGACGGCGATACCCTGTTCGTCGCGAATAACCTCGGCGACAGTCTGGGCATCCTCAGCAACCTGCGGGGCGCACGAAACCTCACGCGGGTGGACCTGCGAGGCGGCCACCCGGGACATTTCATCTATCCCTTCGGAGTTGTGGCCCTGCCGTCGAAAGATTCGTCCACGACAGCCAAGGTATATGTTTCCTGCTGGAACAGCGCTTCGGTTGCGGTGGTGGATCCGCGCCGCCCCGAGCGACCCATTGCCAACATCCCGGTCGGCCGGCACCCGACGGCGATGGTCCTGAATGCGGCGAGCACGCGGCTCTACATTGTCAACTCGAACGAGGACAGCGTCTCGGTGATTGACACGGCGGCAGACCTCGAGATCGAGCGGATCAACGTGCGGCTCGCCGAGGGCGCTCGCCTCGGCAGCAGTCCCGAAAGCCTGGCGCTCGGCGGTGACGGGGCCACGCTCTACGTGGCGAACGCGCAGAGTAACGCGGTGGCCGTCGTGGCACTGTCGGCCAAGGCGCGCGGCAGGGAGAAAAGCGAAACCGATGCGGACCAGCCAAGAGAAGCCAAGGGGCGCGAGGAAAGAGACTCCGAACGCAGCAAGGTGCGTGGTTTTATCCCGACGGGGCAGTATCCCTCCGCCGTCGCGGTGGTCAACAGGACGCTCTTCATCGGCAACGGAAAGGGCACGGGCTTTGAGAATTCCTCCCTCGTCGTCAATAACTCCGGCCGCGTGCCGAACACGCCGAATGACCGCTTCCCCGCGGGCAGCGGTCGAGCGGGCGGGCAGGGCGGGCAGTATGCTCTGGCTTTGGTGGCAGGGAACATCAGCACCTTGGCCGAACCGGATGAACTCACACTGGCGCGATACACCCAGCAGGTGCTGCGCAACAATGGTCTGATGGGCGCCGCACGCCCCCGGCTGTTCCCGGGCGCGTCGCCGATCAAACACATCATCTACGTGATCAAGGAAAACCGAACCTACGACCAAGTGTTCGGTGATCTCGAGCGCGCCGGCGACAGCCAACCCGCGGACGGCGACCCGACGCTTGCCATCTTTGGAGGGGGCCAGGCGGCTCGGCTGCCGGGCGGACCGGCACAAAACATCACCCCGAACCACCGCGCACTGGCGTTGCGCTTCGGATTGCTGGACCGGTTCTTTGTCAACTCCGAGGCCAGTCCCGACGGGCACAACTGGTCCACCGCAGCTTTCTCCAGCGACTATGTGCACAAGGCTTACCGCTGGGAATATTCCGGCCGCGGGCGCAGTTATGACTACGAGGGCTTCAACCGCCTGCCCAACACCGAACCGATGAAAGAGACGCCGCCGCTCCTGCCCCTGCCCGTCACCGCCGAGGACATTGCCAACTACATGCGACGCTTCATCCCCTACCTCAACGGTGGGCGCGATGTGGCCGAGCCCGAAACCTTATATCTCTGGGACGCCGCCGCGCGCGCCGGCCTGACCTACCGCAACTACGGCGAGTTCATCGGAACGATCTCGGAAGCCGACGTGGCCGCGTTCAACGCGAACCGCCCGAAATCCTACCCGGATACTTCGCCTATGGCAGCGGCTTTTCCTACCAAGAAGTCGCTCGAAGGCCGGCACAGCCTGACGTTTCGCAATTACGATGTGGAAACGCCCGATGCCATGACGGTGGATTCCTACCGCGCCGCGAAGGAGTCCGGGGGCGGCATCCATCCCTTGATTACCCGGACGAACCCGGACGAGCGGTTTCGCGGGAATTCACGCATGGGGGAATGGCTGGAGGAGTTCCGCGGTTTCGTCGCCGCGAGAGAAGGGGGAGGGCCTGAGCGGCTGCCCAACTTCACCCTCTTGCGCCTCCCCAACGACCACACTGCCGGCCTCACCCCGGGCATGCCGACGCCGCAGTTTATGGTGGCCGACAACGACTACGCCGTCGGTCTTCTGGTGGAGGCCGTTTCCAGCAGTCCGTACTGGAAGGAGACGGCCATTTTCATCGTGGAGGACGATGCGCAGGACGGCCCCGACCACGTCGATGCCCACCGCGCGCCGGCGCTGGTGATAAGCGCCTACAACCGTCCCGGAGCGCTGGTCCATGAATTTCACAATACGGTGAGTATGATCCGGACGATGGAGCTGCTGCTGGGAATGGAACCCATGAACCAGCTCGACGCCTCGGCTGCGCCGATCGACCTCTTCCGCGACGAAGCCGACTTGCGTCCCTACAAGGCCTTGCTGCCAGACGTCTCCCTGGATAACCTGATGAACCAGCTGGCGCGCGATGCGGCCACGGCTTACTGGATCCAGCGCACAGCCGAGCAGAACCTGGCGCACGCCGACATGGCGGATCCGCGCGTCTTGAACGAGATCATCTGGTTCTCCGTCCGCGGCGCAAAATCACCCTTGCCGGAGATTGCGCGGCTACCTGCCTTCGATGCCATGCGAGCCGGGATTGCCGAGGAAGCAGAGGAACAGTCCAATGTTCTAAAAGAGCTGAGGACTCTCCTGGCGAAACGGTAGGCGGACAAGAGGGAGCGGGCAGGTCTTCCGAGGAGCCGGCGGGCGAAAGGAGTATCGGAATTTATCCCGTTCCGGGTGAAGCCGATCCTGCCATGCCGTATGCCGGGCTCGAAGCCCGGCGCTGCTATACAGGTTGCAGCGTTTCCTGCTCGCCCGAATCGGGCTGGCGGGCGAGGGAGCGCGCCTGGACGGCGGCGAGGACGGCCGCTCCGTAAATCAGGCCGAGGACCAGGAAGGCCACTTTCAGGGATGCGACGTGGGCGAGCCAGCCCAGCACAAAGCTCATCACGACCTGCATGAGGGTGGAAATGGTGGAAAAGGCGCTCTGGGTGCGCCCCATCAGTCGCTGCGGCACCACCGCCATGATGGAAGATTGCGTGACGATGCCGCCGAGCGCCCGACAGGCGCCGAAGACGGCATTCATCACCACCACCGCCGCCAGCACCGTCACAAAGGGAAAGAGCGCGTGCCCAAAGGCAAGCATCACCAAGGCAAGAATGGCGACCGAGGCAGGCGAAAATTTTCGCACGAGCGCCTGGGAAGCCAATCCACCCAATACCGCTCCGGCGGCCCAGCCGGCCTCAATGTAGCCGTAACCGCGCGGCCCGGATTGCAAGATATCTCGGGCCAGAGCCACCACAATGACGTTGGCGCTGATGACGCCCGCCATCATGCAAGCATAGGTCAGGCCGATCGCAAAAACGCGCGGCTGGGCGCGAAGATAGGCCAGCCCTTCGCGCAGTTCGGCAAGGAATCCTCGGATGAGCCCTTGCGGCTCGAAAGCCTCGGGCGCCCCCACCGGCGGCATCACCGCTTCGCCCAGAACGGGCGCGGCCGCCTCGATAATGGGCGGCTCCTGGCCAAGGCGTTGGGGCAAGCGGTAGCCACGGCGCAAACTCCAAAGGCACAGAGCGGAAACAAAATAGGTCAAGCCATCCATCGCCAAAATGCCGGAGATGCCGGCCCGCACATAGAGGAAGCCCACCACCGCACCCGCCGACATCATTCCCCCCTGGACGGCGATCAGCACGGCCGCGTTTGCCTGCACCAAATGATCTCGCGGAATAATCTCCTGCACCAGCGCGGCCGAGGTCGCCCAGTAAATGGCAAAGCCCATGCCGACGAGGAGAACCATGGCATACAGGGTGGCGAGGTTAAAATGGGGCGTGCGCGCCAGCGCGGCCACGCCGAGCACAATGAAACCGCGCGCCACATCCAGCGTGATGGCCAGGTAGCGCCGGTCCACCCGGTCAATCAACACCCCGCCAATCAAAGGCACCACCAGCCCGGGCAGGGTCACCAGCGCCACCATCAGGCTGACAGCCAGGGTCGATTGTGTTTGTTCCAAAATGTACCAGGTCACCCCGGCATGGTTCATGCCCGTCCCGAAGAGCGAGACGAACATTCCCAGCCATAAAAAACGGAAGCGGCCGACGCCCAACAAGGCGCGCCAGCCTAACGGCGGAGAGGGAATGGAATTCTTCACAGCCTGATGTCCTTGCCCCGACGCATCGGGGGTCAGAATCGCACCATGACAGCATGCCCGACACGCCCGGTCAAGTCCCAGGAACGCTTACGCATAAAGGGGAGGGTGCCGCCAGGGGTCTGCCCGCGGCGGGCTGGCGTGGTAATATCGCCCGAGCGATAGTAGCCATGCCGCTTCTGGATGTGCGCCAACTCACGGTTGAGCTGCCGACGGCTGCCGGGCGGATCAGGCCGGTCAACGAGGTCTCGCTTGCCATCGAGCCGGGCGAGACTTTGGGCCTGGTCGGCGAATCGGGCTGCGGCAAATCCATGCTGGCCTATGCGCTGATGCGGTTACTGGCTCCGCCGGCCGAAATTGTCGCGGGGGCAATTCATTTTGACTCGGCCAACGGCGGGCCACCGCGCGACCTGCTTCGGCTCAACGAAAAGGAAATGCGGGGCGTTCGTGGAGCCCGGATGGCCATGATTTTCCAGGAGCCGATGACTTCGCTCAATCCGGTGATGAAGGTGCGCGATCAAATTGCCGAAGGCGTTCGCGCCCATGAGAAGCTGAGCCGAAAGGAGCTGGAGACGAGGGTCCTGGAGGCACTGCGCATGGCAGCGGTGCCGCAGCCCGAGGAGTGCCGCCGGAAATATCCTCACGAACTCTCCGGCGGACTTCGCCAGCGGGTGATGATTGCCATGGCGCTTGCCCCGCGTCCGCGGCTTTTGATTGCGGACGAGCCGACCACCGCGCTCGATGTAACCATCCAGGCGCAAATCCTGGAGCTCCTGGGCCGCCTGCGCGCCGAACTGGGACTGGCCATGCTGTTTATCAGCCATGACCTGGGGGTGGTGGCCCAGCTTGCCGACCGGGTGGCGGTGATGTATTGCGGCCGGATCGTCGAGCATGGCTCGGCGGGCGAGGTGCTGGCCAATCCGCGACACCCGTATACGCAGGGGTTGCGCCGCGCTGCGCCGAGCCTGGGGAAGGAAAAGCCGGAGCCCATCCCGGGCACCGTGCCAGCGCTCAGTGAATTGCCGGGCGGCTGCGCCTACCGGCCGCGCTGTCCCATCGCCATTGACGATTGCGGCAAAGCAGTCCCGGAGCTGCGGGAGATTGCCGCCGGCCCCGTCCCGAGGCTTCGGGACGGGGCTGGCCATCAGGCGCGGTGCATCCGAGCCTGAGGCCGCTTTTTTTGAAGGCCGGCCAAGCTGAGAGTGGAAGACGGCGAATGACGATGGGTAGCCAGGAACAGAAAATTCTGGAGCGATTCGGACGGACGGCCGGAGTGTTCAGCGATTTTGTCCTTACCAGGCGCGCTCAAGACATGCGCCAGGTGGTCGCCTGGGCGAAGCCTGAGAAAGCCTCCCTCGTGCTTGACGTGGCTTGCGGGCCCGGGACACTTGCGTTGGCGTTTGCCGCAAGCGTTGCCGGCCCCGATTCTATCGGGGCGGGCGTGGTCGGCGTGGACTTGACGCCGGAGATGCTGCTGCGGGCCAGGCAGGAAGCCGAAGCTTCCGGCTGCACTTGTTGCTGGTTTTGTCGCGGTCGCGCGGAAGCGCTCCCCTTTGCCGATGCGACGTTCGACATCGTGTCATGCGCCTATTCGTTCCATCATCTTGCCGCCCCCGAGCGGGTTCTCGAAGAGATGCTGCGCGTCACCAAACCCGGTGGGCGGGCCCTTATCGTTGATCTGATCGCTCCCGAAGAGGACGACCGGGCAGCCCGCAACAATCAGATCGAACGATTGCGCGATGCTTCTCACACGCGCACGCTCAAACTTTCCGAGCTTTCCCGGATGTGTGCCCGGGGCAGCGGTTCTCCGGAATGGTTTCTCTTTGATCGGGATCGTGACTTCGAGGATTGGATGGCGGTGGCCGGGGTAAAGGCCGGCACGTCAATCTATGACGAGTGCTACGAGTTGATGTGGCGTTCGATGGAGAGCGATGCGGCCGGTTTCGGGCCGCGGTGGGAAGGGCATCAGCTGCATTTCACCATGCACTCGGTGGCGATGGCCATGCGCAAACAGCCATGAGCGCGTCTGCACCCAAAAAGGGAGAGCCGCTGGTTCGGGTGCAAAACCTGAAGAAGAGCTACCCGGCAAGCGGGTGGCTCGGGCGGGGCCGGCGGACGGTGGCGGTGGATGAGGTGAGCTTGAGCATCGCCGCCGGGGAAACACTCGGCCTGGTGGGCGAGTCGGGCTGCGGCAAGACCACCCTGGGCCGTTGTGTCATCCGCTTGATCGAACCGGACGCGGGCAAGATCGAATTTGCCGGGCGCGATTTCATGGCGCTTCAGGGCGAGGAACTGCGCCAGCAGCGGCGAGAGATGCAGATTATTTTCCAGGACCCTTACGCTTCTTTAAACCCGCGCATGCGCATCGGAGAGACGATTGGCGAGCCGTTCCGCATTCATGAAAGGATGTCGCGGGCGGAGCGACAGGCGCGGGTGGCGGAACTGCTGGAAGCGGTTGGGATGGGCCCGGAGGCGCTCCGCCGCTATCCGCACGAATTTTCCGGGGGACAGCGGCAGCGGATAGGGATTGCCCGGGCGCTGGCGTTGAAACCGAAATTCATCGTTGCCGACGAGCCCGTCTCGGCCCTCGATGTCTCGGTGGGAGCGCAGATCATTCTGCTCCTCGGGGAGCTTCAAAAAAAATTTCATTTGACGTATTTGTTCATCAGCCATAGCTTGCCGGTGGTGGCGCAGATTGCCGACCGGGTGGCGGTGATGTACCGGGGCAAAATAGTGGAGAGCGGTCCGACCGGGGCCGTCCTTCAGAATCCCTTGCATCCTTACACCCAATTGTTGCGGCGTTCGGTGCCGGAAGTGGAGCGGCAGCTCGAAGCGCTGCCGGCCAAGGCAACCACCGAGAAGGTGGCGCCCGGCGGCTGCCCCTTCGAGCCGCGCTGTCCGCTGGCGGCGGAGCGGTGCCGCGCGGAAGAGCCGGCTCTGCTCCCGAAAGGCGGGGAGGGGCGGCAGGTGGCATGTCATTTCGTGTAACAATGGGGATGGCCTGCGTTCGGAACCGAGTTTCAGGTTGCAGGTTGCAGGTGTCAGGTAGCAGGTTACAGGTTCTAGGCGTCAGACTTCCAGCGCGACCTCAGTACGAAAATTCTAATTCGAAAAGGGAGGCACGATGGCGACGGTAACTTCCACTCCTGAGCAAGGGCCTGCGGGAAACCCCTTCGGAAATGCGGTAAAGGTTCTGTTCAGCCCCAGCCAAACGTTTCGCGGCATTGCCGTGCGCCCGAGCTGGTGGGCTCCGATCGTGATGATTGCAATTCTCAGTTGCCTGATGACGTACACCTACGGGAAGCGAGCCGGCTGGGAAAGTTTCATGCGCAAGGAGATCGAAGGCAGTTCGCGGACAGCTCAGTTGCCCGCCGAACAGAAAGAGCGCATCATCGAGCAACAGACCAAGTACGCCCCCCTAATTGGCTATGTCTTCTCGGTCGTGGGCCCGCTTGTGGCGGTGCTTGTCGTCGGCGGTGTTTTTCTATTGGTATTCAATTTCGGCATGGCCGCCGGCTTGACTGCCAAGCAGTATTTCGCGGCGGCTGCCTACGGCTGGATGCCCGAGGCGGTCAAAGGTCTGCTCGCTTTTCCGGTCATGTTTCTCAAGGACCCGGACATGCTCGACATCCGGAACCTTGTGGCCACCAACTTGGCGGCGGTGATGGATGGCGAGACAACCGCGAAATGGCTGTTGCGCCTGGGAAGTTCGGTGGATCTCTTCAATATCTGGAACATGGCGCTGATTTCGATCGGCATTTCCACCATGACGAAAGGGAAGATTTCCTTCGGCAAGGCCTTTGCCGGCGTCCTGGGGCTTTTCCTGGTGTGGGTGCTGCTGGCAACAGGCTGGGCGGCGATTTTCAGCTAGTGCCGTCTCCACTTAAAAAAGCAGACGCCGCTTGAAGACGATTCAGGGTGAACCATTCATCGTGAACCATTGATTTCCCGCAAAGGCCATGGCCACCGGTTTTCACTTTGAGGTTGTCGCCAGCGATCCGCACAGCCGGGCGCGGTTGGGGCGGCTCCACACGCGGCACGGGGTGATTGACACGCCGGTCTTCATGCCGGTGGGCACGGCTGCGACGGTCAAGGCGATGACCCAGCAGATGCTGAGCGAGCTGGGCATCCAGCTTCTCCTCGCCAACACCTACCATCTTTATCTTCGCCCGGGCCACCAGGTGATCCGCCAGATGGGCGGCCTGCATCGCTTCATGGCCTGGCCCAGGGCGATCCTGACCGACTCCGGGGGCTACCAGGTCTTCAGCATGGCTGATCTGCGCAAGGTGAGCGAGGACGGGGTGCTCTTTCGTTCTCACCTCGACGGTTCGGAACATTTCTTTTCACCCGAAAAAGCCATGGAGATTCAACTGGCGCTGGGCGCCGACATCGTGATGCAGCTCGACGAGTGCATTGAGTACCCTGCGAGCCGCGAGCGGACACGCCGGGCGATGGAGCGAAGTTGCGATTGGGCTCGTCGCAGCCAGGAGTCCTTTGCGCAGGGAGGA
Organism: Candidatus Acidiferrales bacterium; assembly: GCA_036514995.1. Lineage (NCBI taxonomy): Bacteria > Pseudomonadati > Acidobacteriota > Terriglobia > Candidatus Acidiferrales > Candidatus Acidiferrales bacterium. The sequence continues at coordinate 6,764 of DATBWB010000085.1, read as the reverse complement.
GGTTGCTCGGCCAGCCAGGCCCTTTTCGGCATTATCCAGGGCGGGCTGTTTGCCGATTTGCGCCGGCAATCGGCCGAACGGATGGTCGCCATGGATTTGCCGGGCTACGCGATTGGCGGGCTGGCCGTAGGTGAGCCGGAAGAGCTGAGCCTGGAAATGACCGCACGGGTGGCGGAGAAGCTGCCGTCCGAGAAGCCCTGCTACCTGATGGGGGTTGGGAAACCGGAGGCGCTCGGCGAGTACATCCTTCGGGGAGTGGACATGATGGATTGCGTCATGCCGACGCGCAATGCCCGCAACGGCTGTCTGTTTACGTGGAATGGAACCCTTTCGATCAAGAACAGCCGCTACGCCCGCGACCCACGACCGATTGACGAACAGTGTCCCTGCTTCGTTTGCCGGAATTACTCCCGCGCTTACCTGCGCCACCTGTTTATGGCCCATGAAATCCTGTCCGCCATCCTCCATACCTACCATAACTTGTTCTTTTATCTTGACATGATGGCTCGAATCAGGCAGGCTATCCCGCTTGGAGACCTGAGGAAATTCCTGTCTGGTCTCCGCGCTCTGCGCGAACCGGACTCGGCCTTGAGCTAGCCGGGGGCGACCTTCCGGATGCGCCTAGTTTCAGCGAACGGTTACCACGTTGCCCGCCTTGGCTGTGAAGGGCGGGCTTTGACTTCCAGTACCGTTCCCATCCCTAGCCTCGGGACGACAAGACGGGGCTGGCGCTTAGAGGGCGAAGGGCGACAAGGAGGTCTCGAAAGTTCCGCTCCCTTCGGCGCCAAGGGTTTGGATCGGCGCCATCAGGCGCCCTGACCAAATTCAGAAAGGATATCTTGGTGCTGATTGCCCCCCCTTTTTTGCCGGCCATGGCGGCTGAAGGCAGCGCCTGGCAGCCGTTGGTCATGTTTCTCCCGATCATCCTCATTTTCTATGTGCTGTTGATCCTGCCGGCCCAGCGGAAACAAAAACGCCTCCGGCAGATGTTGGCCAATCTGAAGGCGGGGGACAAGGTGGTTACCACCGGCGGCATTTACGGCACGATTGTCGGCCTCAAAGAGGAAACGGTACAACTCAAAGTGGCCGATCAGGTGCGGATTGAGGTGGCCCGACCGGCCATTGCCGGCCTGCAACCACCGAGCAAGGAAGAAAGGTAGCGGCCCCGCGCTGCGGGACCACCCGAGGCCCGACGCGTCAGGACCTCTCGAGAAACCCTCAAGGCGATGAACCCAAATCTGAAATGGAAAGCCCTGGTCATTTTGATTGTCCTGGGCTTGTGTTTGTACGGATTGTTCTTTATGCCCAAGTTTCCCCCCAAGAACCTGGCCGACTTGAAAAACAACTTCAGGGAGCGGATCCGCCTGGGGCTGGACCTGCGCGGGGGAAGCCACCTGATTCTCCAGGTACAGGTGGATGATGCGGTGAACATTCATACCGACCAGACCATGGATCGCATGCGGGAGGAGATGCGCAACCGCAATCTGACTTACAACGAGGTGCGCAAGCTGGACTTGACGCACATCCAAGTCCTCGGGATACCCCCTGACCAGTCCTCCGCTTTCAAAGACATGGTCGGCGATCGCTTTGCCGAATACGACTGGGCACCCACCCCGGGCGATTCCACCTCCTATACTCTTTCGCTCAAGCCGACGGTAGTCAGCCAGATCCGCCAGGATACGCTGACCCAATCCATTGAATCCATCCGCCGCCGGGTGGACGCCCTCGGGGTGGCCGAGGCGTCGATCCAGGAACGCGGCCGGGGGGACTGGGAGATCCTGGTGCAACTGCCCGGTGTGGACGACCCGGCCCGCGTGAAGAGCATCATGCAGGAAACCGCCATGCTGGAAATCCGGCTGGTGCGCGAGCCGAACCCGTATGGCTCGGAGCAAGAAGCGCTCGCGGCGCACGGCGGCGTGCTGCCCGAAGGGACCCAGGTTTTGCGCTCGGTGGAACGCGTTTCCGGGCAAACCGCCCGCAGCGAAGCCTGGTACCTGGCGAATCGGATCCCGGTGGTGACCGGCCGCGACCTGCGTAGCGCCAAACCGTCGCCCAGTCCGGAAGTGCCCGGCAAGTGGGATGTGGACTTCACGCTTTCCACCGAAGGCGCTCGCCGGTTTGGACCCTTTACGACCGCCAACGTAGGCAATCCTTTGGCCGTCGTCCTGGACAATAAGATCCAGTCGGTGGCCACGATTCAGAGCCGGATTGACGATTCCGGGCGAATCACCGGCAACTTTACTCGCGATTCAGCGAACGACCTGGCAATCGTTTTGCGTGCCGGGGCGTTGCCGGCCTCGATCAAGTATCTGGAAGAACGGACGGTCGGGCCGTCGCTGGGCGCCGACTCGATCAAGCAGGGCTTTCGGGCATCGATTGTAGGCGTGACGGTGGTCATGGTTTTCATGGTGATCTACTACCGGGCGGCGGGCATCAACGCCATCGTGGCGCTCATCCTGAACTTGCTCATGCTCCTGGCAGCCATGGCGGCCATTGATGCGGTGCTCACCCTGCCCGGCATCGCCGGGGTGATCTTGACGGTGGGCATGGGCGTGGATTCGAACGTATTGATTTTCGAGCGCATCCGGGAAGAACTGCGCATAGGGAAAGCGCCGGTCTCGGCGGTCGAAGTCGGTTTCAATCGCGTCTTCATCACCATCGTGGACACGCACGTGACCACCATTGTTTCGGCCTTCTTTCTCTACATGTTCGGGAGCGGACCGGTGCGCGGCTTTGCCACCACCCTCGTCATCGGCCTGGTCGCCAACGTGATTACTTCGGTCTGGGTGTCGCGCGTAATCTTTGACTGGGAGCTCGGCCGGATGCCGCGCCAGGCCCAGCTTTCCATTTAGCAATATCCCGGGGGTCCGGCCGGGGGAGTATTCACCCCTGCCGCCGTGCCCTCGGGATGCCCGGGGGAAGCGCAAAGGGGCACTTTTATCGCCCGGCGGTGTCTAAGGAAACAGGGAGAGGCCTGCTTCGATGGAATTCTTCCGCAGTAGCAACATCGATTTCCTTGGCAAGGCCAAGTACTTTCTGATCCTTTCGGCGGTGCTCATCGGCGCCGGGCTGGTCTCACTGGTCCGCCACCGCGGCCCCGCTTTCGGCATCGATTTCCAAGGCGGCACCCTGGTCTATGTGAGATTCAAACAGACGCCCCCGCTCGACCAGCTTCGCAACAGCCTCCGTGCCGAGGGGCTTGGCGACAGCGAGATTCAAAGCATCGGCCCTTCCGCCGAGCATGAAGTGGTCATCGGGGTAGAGCAGAAAAGCGAGGGTACGCAGGCGGAGGCGCTCGATGCGAGCAAGCAGGCCATCCTCACCGCCCTGAACAAGACCTTTGCCGCTCCGGCCGGCAAGCTTGATCTTAATAATGCGAGCGTTGCGGCCATCAGCGGGCTGCTGCTAAGCTCGGATCCAGCGCATTTCGCCGGCCTTGGCCCGGAAGCGGCCGCCGCCAACTACCAGCAGATGGCGAGAGCGATTGCCGACTACCGCGACAAGCAGCGGAGCGGCCTGATTGGCAGCCTGGATGAGCTGAAGGGGCTGGCCGGCGTGCGCCCGGAAGCAGTGAGCGAACTGGCTCGCTCGAGCTACCTCGCCGAGTTTGCGGTGCGGAACGTGGAGATTGTTGGACCGAAGGTGCGGGCTGATCTCCGCCGGCAGGCGGTGCTGGCCACGCTGTACGCCCTGGCCGGGATGCTGGTCTATATCGGGTTCCGTTTTGAGTGGATCTACGGCGTGGGCGCGATCATCGCCACCCTTCACGACGTCGTGATCACGTTGGGTTTCTTTTCACTCTTTCAATTCGAAATTTCATTGACCGTCATCGCGGCGCTGCTGACACTGATCGGCTATTCGATGAACGACACCATTGTGGTTTTCGACCGCATCCGGGAAAACGTTCGCCTGATGCGGCGGGAGCCATTGCGGCAGATCATCAACAAGTCCATTAACCAGACGCTCTCGCGAACCATCTTGACGTCCGGGCTGACATTCCTTACTGTATTGGCACTGTTCTTTCTCGGCGGCGATGTCTTGCGGGCATTCTCGTTTGCGCTGGTAGTGGGCATTGTGATAGGAACGTATTCATCCATCGCCGTTGCGAGTCCTGTCCTGCTGGTTTGGCACACATGGAAAAATCGAAGCCAGAGCGCAACGGCTCGCGCCCGAGCGGGCTCGTAAGAATGGGTGTGACTCGCTCGAGCAAACAGGGGGCAAACAACCATGTTTGAAAAAATGGTGCTTTCGAGGGCGGGGGAGAAGGCGGCTATCACCGGCACCGGCTGGAGCGTGGTGATCGGCGTCTTCGTCGTGCTCACTCCTATTCTGTGGTATGTGGAAAACCAACTGGCGGGAGCAACCTATAGCCCTTCGGTCGTGCTTTTCCTGGCCATGCTCCTGTCGGCCGTCGTAGCATTCTATGTTTTCATGATGGTTTACGCTTGGGGAGATACGGGACGGATCAGGATCAACCGGATGGGTTGGACGGCGTTCGTGGCCATTCTCCCCCTTTTGTTCACCATCGCGGGCTTGCTGCTGATTCCGGACCTGGTCCTGGTGGTTGCGATCAGCGGTCTGTTGGTAGCCATCGCCGTCTATCTCATCTATACCGGCTTCCACACGGGCGAGTGGCGTCGCGCCACGATTCCGCTCTCGACGATCTTCCAGGTTGTCTTGCTGGGCGTGATGATTCTGATGCCGTTGCTTTACACGGAAGCGCTGCCGAAACAGATGCTGACCACGTTCCTGGCCGCGCCGCCGCCGCCGCCGCCCCCGCCGCCGCCAGCCCAGCCGGTGGTGCAAAGGGTCAAGCCCATGGCTAAGCTCATTGAAGCGGGCCGACTGCGAGCGCCGACCGCGATTCCCAAAGAAATCGCCATGATCAGGGAAGAGCAGATGACCGATCTCGGCACCGTGGTCGGCGGCGTGCCGGGCGGAGTGGCAGGCGGCGCCATGGGCGGCGTGATCGGCGGCATCATCGGTGGCTTGGTGCCCCAGGCGATTGCCCCGCCTAGGGAGGCCAGGCGCATCCGCGTCGGCGGCAACGTCCAGCAAGCCAAGCTGGTCAACCAGGTGATGCCGCTCTATCCGCCCCTGGCTAAATCGGCCCGTATCCAGGGCACGGTGCGGCTGGAGGCTATCATTGCCAAAGATGGAAGCATCCAAAACCTCCGTGTCATCAGCGGCCATCCGCTTCTCATTCAAACGGCCATGGACGCGGTTCGTCAGTGGCGTTATCAACCCACTTTGTTGAATGGAGAACCGGTCGAGGTCGTGACAACCATTGATGTGGTCTTCACTCTCGCGCAGTAGAAAAAGTTTTCGCGCCCCGCCGCAGCGGGGCAAGGAGGAACCAATCGTTATGCTTTCGAACTTTTCTCTGATTGCACTGGCGCTGTTCCAGGAAGCGGCACCGGTCATCGGCTGGGACCTGCGCGCCCTATGGGGGCAAATGGGCTGGGCGGCCAAGCTGGTAGTTGTCTGCCTCTTCGTCATGTCGGCCTGGTCGGTTGGGGTGATGATTGACCGGTGGCTCTACTATTCGGCCGCCCGCAAGCAGTCGCGCATCTTTGCCCAACAGGTTGCCGGAGCCCTGCGTGACGGCAAAATAGATGAAGCCATCTCCATTGCCGAGCGCAATAAGCGGTCGCACCTGGCCAAGGTCGTCACCGCCGGCCTGCAGGAGTTTCAGGCTCACCAGGTCTCGTCGGAAATTTCCGGCGAAGAGGTCGAGGCCAGCAAGCGGGCGCTCGAGCGGGCCACGGCCATCGTCCATGCTGAAATGAAGCGCGGTCTGGGCGGCCTGGCGACGATCGGCTCCACTGCTCCCTTCGTCGGCCTGTTCGGCACCGTGGTGGGCATCATCAACGCCTTCAAGGGCATTTCGGCGGAGAAGTCCACCGGCCTGGCAGCCGTCGCCGGCGGCATCGCTGAGGCGCTCGTCGCCACCGCCGTCGGCCTTTTTGTCGCCATCCCGGCCGTCTGGATGTTCAACTACTTCACCAGCAAGGTGGAGTCCTTTGACGTCGAAATGGACAACTCCAGCTCCGAGCTGATTGATTACTTCATCAAGAAGCGCGGCCGGAAGTAAGTGGAGAGCACGATGGCCAGAAAGCTGAAAGCGGGGAGAGTCGTCTCGGACATCAACGTCACCCCCATGGCCGACGTGATGCTCGTGCTGCTGATCATCTTCATGGTGATCACACCGATGCTTCAAAAGGGGATCAGCGTTGATCTGGCCAAGACGAATAATCCGCGGCAGATGCCGGACGCCGACAAGGAAGACGCGGTGGTAATCGCTATTTCGCGCGATGGTCGGATCTATCTGGGCTCGACCCCGGTCAAGCGAGAGGAAATCACCGAGAAGGTGAAAGACCGGATCGCGACCAAGCTGGATAAGACGGTTTACGTGAAAAGCGATGCCCGCGCCAAGTACGGAACGGTGGTGGGCATTGTGGATGACGTCCGGGCAGCGGGAGTGGACCAATTGGGGCTCTTGACGGAAAAGATCGAAAGGCGGGGCGGCGGCACCCCGGCTCCGACGGACTAGTGCCGTTCCAACTAATTGAGCAGAATAGCGAGCTGGTGCCGTTCCAACTATTTGGGGCCATTTTCCGCAAGTCACAGGGCATGCTTTATTGATCATACAGGATCGAGATGTATAGGCTCATCAAGTTGGAACGGCACTGGAGCGACATAATTAGTCATACGTGCTGAGTCCATGAAGAACTTAGCCCAAAATAGTTGGAACGGCACTAGCC
>DATBWB010000084.1 GCA_036514995.1 Candidatus Acidiferrales bacterium | reverse complement strand
GGGGAGAAGCGCTTTCGCGCTTCTCCCCTTTTTCTTTTCCCAGTCAGCTAACCCGAGACACCTTCCGGCGATTCGCTTGCAACCACAGCTTGATCCATCCCAGCCGCTTCCAGAGCCTGCGCCAAAATCAGATATAATTTGCTTCCGCCAACGAGAGGGACGCAAGCGTCATGCCTGAGCGTTTTGACGAAGCCTATGACGTGGTGGTGGTCGGCGCGGGCCATGCCGGCTGCGACGCGGCGATGGCGTGCGCGCGCATGGACTTGCGCACGGCGGTTTACACCATCAATCTCGACTTGATCGCTCAGATGAGTTGCAACCCGGCTGTCGGCGGAATCGCCAAAGGCCATTTGACGCGCGAGGTGGACGCGCTCGGCGGGGTGATGGGCGAAGTGATTGACCAGACCGGCATCCAGTTTCGCCTGCTCAACACCAGCCGCGGGCCGGCCGTGTGGTCGCCGCGCGCTCAGGCCGACAAGAAACTCTATCGCCAGCGCATGCGCCAGGTGCTCGAGTCGGAGCCCAATCTCGTCATCAAGCAAGCGGAAGTGGCCAGCTTGATTGTGGGGAGTGACGGTCCCGCCACACGGAGGAGCGACATCCCGCACGCCGAGCTCGGATTTACCGTGAACGCACAAAAGCCCGATCGTCCAGACAGCGACCTCCCTGCGGCCGGTTTTGAAGACGAGCCACGGGTCGTGCGAGGGATCGTTCTGCGCGATGGCCGCCGCGTAGGCGCGCAGGCGGTCATCATCACGACCGGCACGTTCTTGAACGGGTTGATCCACGTCGGCGAGACCACCTATCCGGCCGGACGCATTCCCGGCGTAACCCCCGCCGCCATCAACATTATCCATGTCTATCTCGAACTCGCTTCCCGGCCCTCCGGCGCCGCGGCTTCTGTTTGATCGCTTTCTGACGGAGGCACGCCAAAAGGTTCTGAGGGTAAAGTGGCAGTCGATGCGCTCGTAGTTCTTCGCCCCACAAGGTCAGGTGTTTCAGGAGGTCGCAATGCGTAGGGTCAGCGGTATCCTGCTTATCGCCATCGGCCTTCTCCACAGCCTCGCCCTGGTCATGCCGGGAGCGATCGGGTTTCAAGGAATCTGGAGGGAGATTGCTCAGGCGGGTTTTCTCGACGCGGTCTCGTCCAAATCTCTACGGATATGGGGCTACTACTGGTTCCTCATACCCGGTTTCTTGATGATCGTTTTCGGCCTCCTTTGTCATTGGGTTGAGCATCGCCTCAACCATCCTGTGTCGGCGGTTGTGGGTTGGGCGCTGTTTGTTCTCACTGTATTTGGCGCAGTGCTGGACACCAATACCGGTTTCTGGCTTGTGATGGCGGTGGCCATCAACATCATCGTGGCGGCCCACCGCGCAGGGCGGACTGCTTCGCCAGCAACTAACTGACGACCATCAGAGGAGAGCGTTTTTCCAGCACGCGGCCGACCCGCTGCACGCTGACTCCGCGAGCTTCCAGCGCCTGCCGAACCGGCCGGGCAATGCCTTCGTCCATCGCCACCAGCAGCCCACCCGAAGTCTGGGGGTCGAAGAGCAGCGCCTGGATCTCTTCCGGGACAATCGCGTCAAACTGCGCGCACTCACCGACGTATTCGCGGTTGTTCTTGAGTCCTCCGGCCAGGTGGCCTTCCCGCGCGTACTCGAGCGCGTCTTCAAAAAACGCGAACCCACGGTGGTCAAAGGCCAGGCTCACGCCGCTGCCTACGGCCATCTCATGGGCGTGGCCGAGCAGGCCGAAGCCGGTGATGTCGGTCACGGCGTGGATCGCGCCGTCAAACCCGGCCAACGCTTCCGCCGTAGCTCGGTTGAGCGTGAGCATGGAGGCGGTGGCAGCAGCGAGCGCCCGCTGGCTGGCCCGGTTCTTTTTGAGCGCGGTCGAGATCACGCCCGTGCCGAGCGGTTTGGTCAGGATCAACATGTCGCCCGGCCGGGCGCCCACGTTCTTCCAAACGCGCCCCGGGTCAATCAAGCCGGTGACCGCGTAGCCAAACTTGATCTCCTCATCGCCGATGCTGTGCCCGCCGATCACCGCGCATCCCGCTTCCTCCATCTTGACCAGCCCGCCGCGAAGAATCGTTTCGAGCAGCGCCGCATCACCCGCCCGCGGAAACCCCACCACCGCCAGCGCCGAAATCGGCTTGCCGCCCATGGCGTAGATGTCACTCAACGCATTGGCGGCTGCAATTTGACCGTAGAGGTATGGGTCATCCACGATGGGAGTGAAGAAATCCACCGTCTGCACGAGCGCCACGCTGTCCGAAAGACGATACACCCCCGCGTCATCGCGGGTCTCGAAGCCCACGAGCACGTTTGGATTGACCTGCTTAGGCAACCGCTCGAGCGCCGAGTCCAATAGACTTGGACTCAATTTGGCCGCTCAACCGGCCGCCCTGGTCATCGCCGTCAATTTGACGTCGTTGGCCATCCCACCCCCGATTCCCGAGTGATTGAACCCGATGATTATACCTTGTTGCCTGCCGGGAGACGCCACCACGAGCACCGGCAAAGCCACGAAAAGCGGAAGGCACTGCTTGCACGGTTGCCATCGTCAGCGCAGCGAAGGATCTCGCCGTCCCAAGCCATGAAAGCCGGAACGGTCCTGGAAGGCCTACACTACAGGGAAAACCTCATGCCGGCCGCCGCCCGTGAAGGCAACACCGTGAAGGAAAGTGCATTCCTCGGTGGGGATGATGGTGGGCGGCCCGGCGTGTTCAAACCGGTTGAGAGCAACCTCGGTAGCCCACTGAAAGAGTCGGGCGTGACTCGATTATGGATTCATCCGTGTGATGGGCTCGTCACCATGCTTTGGTGACGTGGGCTTAGCCGTGGCTTTCCGCCCTCCGCAGGGCGATCGTCACGGTCTTCTCCGACTCGGCCTCGGCCAGCATGTGGCATCGCCCCTCGAGGACCCCACCTGGCTCAATGACCAAGCTTGGGGTGTGCAGCTCGCCGTTTACAACCCCCTTGGCCAGAATTTCGACCCGCGTTTTCGCTCGAACCGTCCCGTGGAACCGACCCGAGACCGATACCTGATCCGCTTCAATCTCCCCTTCCACCTCAGCCTTCTCCCCCAGCACCAACGTCTGCTCACAACGGATGGTGCCTTTGACATTGCCATCGATGCGGAACGTCCCGGACAGATTCAAAGTGCCTTCCAGTAGAACACCGCGGTCCAGAAAACCAATCCAATCGTCGCTATCCTTGGGACGGCTAGGATCTGGAGCGGAGGAAGAGAAAAATTTGAACGCCATCTTGAGCCCCCTCTAAACAAACACGGGCCGAGTATGACCCTCAATATAACAGCCCGGTCGCAACCCTACAACGCGAAACCTGTCACTGTGTCTTACCTCTTACTACTGCCGTCGTATCTACTCCACATCCCAAATGGCCCCCGCCGATGCTTCCAGGTGCAACGTTTCGCGGCGGAGCGAGTCGCGAAACCCAAAAAGTTGTCACTCCAGCGTCTTGCGCAACACGCCCCCTGTCCCCAAGCTAGGATCAAGTCTCACAACTTTTTAAAACATTACTAACGTAGTAGATACTAGCTACCCCTAATGATTCGTTCGTAGAGAAGCATGAGCTGCGCGTCAGTATAATATTCAATCTTCAGGAACCCCACTCCTCCTACTACAGGAGTAATATGCACTCGCGTCTGGAGAGAGCGCTCCAGGTTGGCGAGGGCAGCGCGCACGTTGGGATCCTGTGGTGTTGCCTCCACCTTTCGCCGGGCCGAAGGCTTGCTCTGGATGAGTCGCTCCACCTGCCGCACGCTGAGACCTTGGGCGGCGACGCGACGTGCCAGAAGCAACTGTTTCCGGGGGTCCCCAATAGCCAGGATGGCTCGCGCATGGCCGGCGGTGAGCTTTCCATCCGAGACGAGGTCCTGGACGGGCTTCGGGAGTTTCAGAAGTCGAATCGTATTGGCTACGGTCGCCCGATCTTTCCCGGTCCGGTCGGCAACCTCCTCTTGGGTTAGGCCGAACTCGTGAGTGAGCCGCTCATAAGCCTGGGCCTCCTCGATAGGGTTCAGGTCCTCTCGCTGCAAGTTCTCGATCAGGGTGAGCTCCAGAGCTTCTTGATCGTGCACATGGCGAATGATTGCCGGGACCTTCGCCAGACCGGCGCGCTGAGCAGCTCGCCAGCGGCGTTCTCCCGCGACAACCTGGTAACGAAGGCCGACTGGTCGCAGCAGCAGGGGTTGAAGCACGCCCGCTGCCCGCAATGAGGCAGCCAGCTCCTCGATCCGGGTTTCGTCGAACCGAGTCCGCGGCTGAAACGGGTTCGGATCAATCAAATCCACCTCAATTTCGGACAAACCGGATTCCCGGGCCGGTGCCGGAGCTACCCCGGCTGCTGCGCCGGCGCCCAGCTCGATGGCGGGCGTCGTCGCGACTGGTTTCTGTTCGCGGATGAGGGCGCTAAGCCCCCGCCCGAGCGCTCTTCTGGTCATGAGCTATAACCTCCTGGGCCAATTGCAAGTAGGCTTCGGCGCCACGGCTATGTATGTCATAGGTAAGAATAGGCTTGCCGTAGCTAGGTGCCTCAGCCAGACGTACGTTCCGGGGAATGATCGCGTTAAAAACCTGTGCGCCGAAGAAACCTCTCAAATCGGCCATCACCTGTCGCGAGAGATTGGTCCGGTCGTCATACATAGTTAGCAGAATCCCCTCAACGGTGAGCTGTGGATTGAGTTCACGCCGAATGCGCATCAGGCTGTCGAGCAGTTCGCTAACACCTTCGAGCGCCAGATACTCGCACTGAATGGGGATCAGGACCGAATCGGCTGCGACGAGTGCATTAAGGGTCAGCAGGTCGAGCGCCGGGGGGCAGTCGATCAAGATAAACGGATAGCCGGGACGCAGAGGTTCGAGGAGCTTCTTCAGCCGAAACTCGCGCTCATCGGCTTCGACCAGTTCGATGGTCGCGCCGACAAGATTCTTGTCAGCCGGCAAAAGCTCCAGGTGAGCCAGCTCCGTCTTGAGCAGAATGCGCTCGACTGGTTCCTGGAGAAGCAACGCGTGGTAGAGGGAGCGGCGAGCCGGGTCACGGCGAAATCCCAGCCCGCTCGTTGCATTCGACTGAGGATCAGAATCAACGAGCAGGACCCGGCGCTCCGCGGCAGCGAGCGATGCGCCCAGATTGACGGCGGTAGTGGTCTTGCCGACGCCCCCTTTCTGGTTTGCAATGGCGACAATCTTGCCCAATAACACTCCCGCTGGCGAAGTTGGCGGGAATGTATCAAAATCACCGAGCGAAATGCAACAGGCAGCTTGCCTTGTTTCACGTGGAACACTCCACCGCCTCTTTCAACGTGAAACCACCTTAGCAGAGTCTAGGTGCGACAGCCTATCAGGACGACGCTCCTTTGTGCACCGGGGATCTTTTCACTCCGCCAGTCATAAAGGGAACTGGACTCCGCGATGCGAACCGCATCCAGGGCCGAAACGAGCAGGATGATGCGCCCGCCCCGCCTCAGGAGATGGGCGGCATCATCAACAATGCACTCCTGGTCGCCTATGCCACGCAGCGTGATGAAATCGACCGCGCCAGTGCTTTTCCCTTTCCTCCACTCCTCCCAGCGCTGGCGGACAATCTCTACACGCTTCAAGCCAAGCTGCCGGACAACTTCAGCCAGAAAGGCTGCCTTCTTGCCCACCGCTTCGAGCAAGGTCACATCAAGCGACGGGCACACAAGCTTTAGAGCAAGACCCGGGAAGCCGGCGCCACTCCCGATGTCCACCAAGCGGCCCGAACCGAGATCCACCAGCCGTGCCAGATAGAACGATTCACCGAAATGGCGCCGCCAGATCTCGACCGGCTCTCGAATCCCGGTCAAGTTGATACGCCGGTTCCACCGGACAAGCATTTCTGTGTA
>DATBWB010000083.1 GCA_036514995.1 Candidatus Acidiferrales bacterium | reverse complement strand
CTCGGCCCGCCGCAAGCGTCGAATCAGTTCCTCGCTCTTGCCGGAAAACATGGGGCCGCAGATGACTTCCACCCAGCCCATGTTGCCTTTGACAAAATCCATGATTGCCTCCGGGCACTATGTTAATCGTCCTGGGTAATTCGTCAATCGGGGCGGCGCCCCGGATCACCCCGCGATGCCGGGCGGTAGGCGCCCGCATTGTAGAAAGGGGCAAAGGCGTTGATCACTGCCGTGCGAAAGGAATCCTGCCGGCGAATGAGATTGAGGGTGAGGATCCCCCAGGCGCCTTCGTGGTCGCGCAGCTCTTTTTTGCCTGCAAACCGGTCGATGACGTGACCCAGCTCGACACCATCGTCCACCACCGCTTTGGCGATGGGCTCGGGAATCAAGATGCTCCCGCCGCTGCCAAACGAACCGCGCTGGCCATCGGAGACGTAGGCCCAGCTTTCCAGGAACACCAACCTGTCCTTGTCTCTTCGAACGACGTCGAACCCTCCTTCGAGCCCCACCAGAAATCTCCACGGTTGCTTTTCCGCCTGCGCTTTTTGAATGAGCCGCTCGACACGGGAGCGGGCCCCGCTCATCAAATCCTCGCGCGTCAGCGGCGTGTGCCCGACGCCGCTGGAGACTTCGACGCCAAGGACTTCAAAGGGCTCGTCCGGGGAGATGAGCGGCCAGAAAGCGCTGGCCGCCTCCCAGACGGCGTTGAGTTTGGGCCGACGCATGGATCCGACGGCAATAATCATGGCAGCAGGCATTGTCGGGCTTAGCGCCCGACATGCATATCGGAATGAATTCCGATACTCCCATCGGCGACCGGTGGTTCACGGCGAGTGGTTATTTCTCAATCATCGTGCTCAGCACCGGCAAGCCGCGGCCGCTCAAAATGAACTTCGTGTTCGGGCTGGCGGCGAGCTTTTCGGTCGCTTCGATGGCCTTCCATTGCAACAAGGACGGCGTAATCCCTTGCGAAACGATGGCTTGAAAGTCGCGCACGCCGGCGGCCTCGATGCGTTTGCGTTCCGCTTCCTGTTTCTCGCGCTGGAGCACGAACTGCATCTGCTGCGCTTCCTGCTCGGCGCGCAGCTTCCGCTCGATGGCTTCGGAAACGGAAGTGGGCGGCTTGACATCACGTAGGAGCACTTGACTGGCGTGGAAGGCGGGGCCAAACACCTTGTCGAGTTGCCGTTGGATTTCGACGGTAACCGTTTCCCGGCCAGCCGTGTAGAGCGCTTTGGCATCGTGCTCGGCGGTGACGCCTCGGATCACCGACCGCAAGGTGGGGGCGACCACCACCTCCCGATAGCCCAGCCCGTAGTTGCGGAAGACCTGGGGCGCCTGCTCCGGCGAAAGATTGAAAAGCAGCGAAGTCTCCAGGTGCATGAGCAGGCCTTCCTGGCTGGGCACGCTGGCCACCTCTTTCACTTCCTGGGTGCGAACCGACATGCGAATCACATTGGCAATCGGGTTCACCGTGCGGAGGCCTTCCCGCAGAACGTACGGCCGGACCGCGCCCAGGACTTGCACCACCCCGATCTCGCCCGCCGGGATGATCACCACCGAATTGAAAAGAACCCCGCCCACGAAAAACGCCAGGGGGATCAAGAGAAGCTTCCGCGTTGAGACCACAAGCTCGCCCGTCTGCCGCCGCCGCGTCTGCATGCGAGCGTACAGCAGGCCAGCCACAACGAAACCAAGAATCGTCAGGAAAATAAGCGTCGTCATCAGTTCCTCCTCAACGAGACTTTAACGTTCCAAATCATAAGTGTGCATAGATGAAGGATCAGCGGCTCCACAAGGCGGTCTGACGCGCCTGGCGGCCGTAGGTCTCCTGGAAGTAGGCTTTCAGCTCTTCGAGGGATCGGAAGATGCGATCGGCGCAGGCAAGCATCCATCCGCTGATCAGGCTGAGCGGCTCCTCCGTCACCAGATAGACGGGAATCCCTTTGCGATAGGCGGCGGTCATTTCCGCCGCTGTCCCGCCGCTCTGAGCGGCCATGTTGTCCCAGAAACAGATTAAATAGTCGGCCTTGTTTTCGATGATGTCCAGATCGTAGTTGATGATTTTTCTCACCGCCCGCCGGTAGCGCTCCGCATCCGTCTCCTTCCATTCGCGAAAGTGGGCCATTTCATCCTCGGTGAGGTCTTTCTTTTCGTCGGCGGCAGGGTCATAAACGGAATGTCGCAGCTCTTCCTCGAGGAAAGGACGGATCTTCCTGCGCCAGAGCTTGCCCTGGTCGGGAGCGAATTCAATGGGACCGCACAGGTATGCCAGCATCGTATGCTAATGGCAAACAGCGAGGTGCTTCCAAAGCCTTCGATCTTCCGTCGCTGGTACTCCCGCCGGGGGCGGCCACCTCACCCGAGTATTCGCCGGCAATGCCATCAAAGAGCTCTCTCTGGACAAGAAATTCTCGCTCCTGCGCGGAGACCAGCGTGGCTGCGCACAGCACGAGCCCGCAAGGAAAGGACGGAAACGCATCAGGGGTTTTCCCCGGAGGGAATTCGGCGCGATGATAACGAAGCTTAGACGGAAAGTCAAAACAGTGACCCATCGCCCCCGTTCAAGGCAGGCCCGCCGCGGCGGAGGTCAGCCGAGGCAGATTGCATTTTCGCGGAAGAAGATGCTGCTTGAACAACCGGTCGCGTTGACTTGCTGATAGCGTGGCTCTAGAATGGATTGATTCGAGCGAAGAGAACGAGGCTTGCCGAGCGACCTCCCCTGAACCATGGCCGCCTTTAACACGATCCTGACCAAAATCATCGGCACCAAGCACGACCGCGAGATGAAGCGTCTCCGGCCGACCATGGTGGCGATCAATGCGCTCGAGCCGGAGATGCAGCGCATGTCCGACGAGCAGCTCCGCGCCAGAACCGCCGCCTTCAAGGAGCAGTTGGAGCGGCGGCTGGAAGGGATCGAGGACGAAGCCGAGCGGAAGACCGCGATGAAAGAAGCTATCGAGGAGTTGCTCGTGCCGGCGTTTGCAGTGGTGCGGGAGGCAGGGAGGCGAACCCTCAACATGCGCCACTTTGACGTGCAGCTCATCGGCGGCGTTGTCCTGCACGAAGGCAAAATCGCCGAGATGAAAACGGGCGAGGGCAAGACGCTGGTGGCGACCCTGCCCGCCTATCTGAACGCCCTGGCCGGCAAAGGGGTGCACATTGTCACGGTAAACGATTATCTGGCCCGCCGCGACGCCGAATGGATGGGAAAGATTTACAGATTTTTGGGGCTGCAGGTGGGCGTCATTGTGCACGACCTCGACGATGCCCAGCGCCGCGAAGCGTATAACGCCGACGTGACCTACGGAACGAACAACGAGTTTGGCTTCGATTACCTGCGTGACAACATGAAGTTTGAACTGGCCGATTGTGTCCAGCGCCGCCACCACTTCGCCATCGTGGACGAAGTGGACTCCATCCTGATTGACGAGGCGCGCACCCCCTTGATCATTTCCGGCCCCGCCGAGGAGTCCACCGATAAATACTATCGCATCGACCGGATCATCCCGAAGCTGATCCGCGACATTGACTATACGCTGGACGAGAAGTTACGAACGTGCACCCTGACCGAAGAGGGCGTGGCCCGGGTGGAAAAAGTGCTCGGCCTCGGCAACCTCTATGACCCCGCCCACATGGACACCATCCACCACGTCTATCAGGCTTTGAAAGCCCACACCCTCTTTAAGCGCGACGTGGACTACATGGTCAAACGAAACGAGCAATCCGCCCAGGATGAGGTGGTCATCGTGGACGAATTCACCGGCCGGTTGATGCCCGGGCGGCGCTGGTCGGACGGCCTGCACCAGGCGGTGGAAGCGAAAGAAGGGGTCAAGATCGAGCGCGAAAACCAGACGCTGGCGACGATCACCTTTCAGAATTATTTCCGGATGTACTCGAAGCTCGCCGGCATGACGGGCACGGCGGACACCGAAGCGGCCGAGTTTGCCAAGATCTATAACCTCGATGTGGTCGTCATCCCCACGAACGTCCCGCTCATCCGCTACGAGTATTCGGACATCGTCTATCGCACCGAGCGCGAGAAATTCACTGCTGCGGTTGCCGAGATCCAGGAGAAGTACCAGCAGGGCCAGCCGGTGCTCGTGGGAACGATTTCCATCGAGAAGTCGGAAAAGCTGAGCGAGATGCTGAAGAAAGCCGGGGTCCCGCACCACGTCTTGAACGCCAAGCAGCACGAAAAAGAGGCGTACATCGTGGCCCAGGCCGGGCGCAAGCACACCATCACGGTTTCGACGAACATGGCCGGCCGCGGCACTGACATCCTGCTCGGCGGCAACCCGGATTACATGGCCAAGGAGCATTTCCTGAAGGCCGGGCGCGACCCGGAGACAGTCTCGCGGGAAGAGTGGAACGAGGTTTTTCAGCAAGGGAAGGCGCAAACGGACAAGGAGCACGACGAGGTGGTGGCCTTCAACGGGCTCCACATCCTGGCCACCGAGCGGCATGAAGCGCGGCGCATTGACAATCAGCTTCGCGGCCGTGCCGGGCGCCAGGGCGATCCCGGTTCCTCGCGCTTCTACCTTTCCTTGCAGGATGATCTCCTGCGCATCTTTGGCGGGGAGCGCATCTCCGGGCTGATGTACAAGCTCGGCATGGAGGAGGGTGTTCCCATCGAATCGAAACTCATCACCCGTCGCATCGAAGCCGCCCAGAAGGCAAGGGAGGCGCAGAATTTCGAGTCCCGCAAACACCTGCTCGAGTACGACGACGTGATGAACAAGCAGCGCGAGACGATCTATCGCATGCGGCGCGAGCTGCTCGAGGGCGTCGAGCAGAAGGAAGAACTCCTGAACATTGCCGAAAATATTGCCACTGAAATCATCGACACGCACTGCAACGCCAAGGTGCACCCGGACAAGTGGGATGCCCAGGCGCTGCGGAACGAAATCTGGGCGCAATTCGGCATGGACATCAAGGCGGAGCGGATCGATCCCGGCGCGCTTAACCACGATGAGCTGGTCGAGGCGCTGATCGGCCGGCTCAAGCAAAAGTACGACGAAAAAGAAAAATTGCTCACCCCGGAAGGGATGCGTTGGCACGAGCGGGTGATCATGCTCCAGATCGTGGACACCCAGTGGAAGGACCACCTGCTTATCCTCGACCACCTGAAGGAAGGCATCGGCCTGCGCGGTTACGGGCAGAAGGACCCGCTGGTCGAGTACAAGCGAGAATCGTTCGGCCTGTTTGAGGAGTTGCTCGACCGCATCGACCGCGAAACGATTCGTTACCTGTTCCTCATGCAGCCGGTCACCCAGGAAGACCAAACGCGGGAGATCGAACGCCGGCAACGCCGCCAGGCACAGCAGTTGGTCTTTTCCGGCGGCGAAACCGCAAGCGAGGCCCGCCAACCTGTCCGCCGGGGCGATAAAATCGGCCGCAATGACCCCTGCCCCTGCGGATCGGGCAAGAAATACAAGAAGTGCCACGGGGCGGCTGCTTAGACCATCCGAAAGCCACTAAGTTTCCACCTGAAGGTGAACCCATACCCACCGGGAGTCCCCGTCCGGGTGATTGACGGCGTTGGCCAGCGCCACTACCATAGGTCGCCCGAAGACCAGGGAGGCAACGAATTTGGAAGTAAATCGCGCCCCATCCCTCCTTCTCCCGTTTTTGAATCTGATCTTGGGTTTGAGCCTGGCGGGTTGCAGCGAAACGGTGGCCGGAAATCCGGCGCCCCCCGGGCCAGTTCCCTTCCGTGCAGAAACCTTTCTGGCCAACGCGAATTTTCCCGTAACGATGGCGTTTGCTCCGGACGGCCGGCTCTTCTACAACGAATTGAGGACCGGGAACATCCGGATCATAAGCGATGGCCAGCTCCTGCCTACACCCTTTGCCACGCTCCCGGTGAGTATCAACGGCGAACAGGGATTGATCGGCCTGACCTTTGATCCGAACTTTTCCCAAAACCGCTTCGTCTATGTCTATCACATGAACCTGAATCCGCTGGTTGGCCGGGTCGTAAGGTTCACCGATCAAAATAACAGCGGCATCAATCAACTGACGATCCTAAACGACATCCCAGTCGCCACGATACACAACGGCGGCAACATCGGATTTGACAGGGATGGCCGTTTCTATCTCACGGTGGGCGAAAATGGCAATCCGGCAAATTCGCAGTCGCTGACCAATCCCGATGGGACGCCGAACCTGCTCGGCAAGATTCTGCGCTACACCATTGACGCGAGTGGCGTGGCGACTCCGGCCGGCACGGTTCCGGGCGACCCGAACAGCCCGATCTTTGCTCTGGGGCTGCGCAACAGTTTTGACTTTACGTTCCACCCTTCGACCGGCACGGTGTATGCTTCGGAAAATGGCCCGACCTGCGACGACGAAGTGAACCGCAT
>DATBWB010000082.1 GCA_036514995.1 Candidatus Acidiferrales bacterium | reverse complement strand
GAAGTACTCGTCGAGAGTTTTCCAATCGGCGCGGATGCCATAATGGTCGAGTTCCGGCTGAAGGTCTTTGAGCGTGCGGTCATTCACCGGGGCCGGCGATTCGCCCTCGCCGGTGATCTCGGTGGTGATCCCCTGGCGAAGCTTGCTTTCCGCGCGTGAGTCCACCAGCAGCGTGTATTCGGATTGGCCGAGCATGTCCAGGAAGCCGGGCGAGACAATCATCCGGCCGGCATCAATCGTGCGCTTGGCTGGCTGGCCAGCCAGCTTGCCGATGGCGGCGATTCGTCCGTCGCGGATGCCGACGTCACCGTAAAACCAGGGGTTGCCGCTGCCGTCCACAATCTTGCCGTTGAGGATGAGAATGTCGAAATCAGCACTGGAGGCAGAGGAGACAAAGGAAGCAAGGAAGCAGAGGAGGCAGAGGAAAAGAACCAACTGTCGCGTCTTTTTCATGGAAGCTCCGGCAAAAAAGAAAATCGTCGGCGGTATGTTACGCGAAAGAGCGGAGCTGCGGTAGCCGCCTCACACCCCGGCGGGGCAATGGTCGGTAGCTGTCTGCCCGCGACCGGCGATGGAGGGTAAGAGCGAAATGCCAACAGCTACGCCCCTGCGGGCTCACCGTGCCGGCTAGTGCCGTTCCAACTATTTTGGGCTAAGTTCTTCATGGACTCAGCACTTATGACTAATTATGTCGCTCCAGTGCCGTTCCAACTTGATGAGCCTATACATCTCGATCCTGTATGATCAATAAAGCATGCCCTGCGACTTGCGGAAAATGGCCCCAAATAGTTGGAACGGCACCAGCTCGCTATTCTGCTCAATTAGTTGGAACGGCACTAGCGGCAGGCACTGGCAGCTACTTCAGAAATAGCGCCTCGCGAAGGTTGTCGCGGCCAATGAAGGTCTTGGAAGAACGAAATTGACCGAAAAGGTCGAGTAACTGCCGGTTCGCCAGAGCGCGCCGGACCGGCAGGGTCATGCCGGTGGGAAGGATTTCAAGCGTCTCGGCACTAAGGATTCGGTAGCGCCGAAATTCCGGCATGGGCGATGGAATCTTGCTGTGGAAAATTCCCAGCACAAGCCCGCCTGGCCGGGCTACCTGGTAGAGCCGGCGCACCACCCCCGGCAAAAGCTCTTCCTCCAGATAGTCAATCAGATCCCAGACCAGGATACCGTCAAAGGAGTTGTCAGGTTGGTCGAGACAACGAGCCAGGAAGCGCTCGACGAGCGGCCTCTCGCCTTCCTCCTCACGAGCCTCGCGGCAACCGCGGAGGATGTCGTCCGCGTAAATCTTGAAGCCGCGCTCGGTAAAAAACTCGATAGTAGATTGCCAGGCGGGCCCCGCATCCAGGATAAGCCCGCGGCCGAGAGGTAATTCGCGGACGAACTCCTTCAGGCCATTGGACAGCCTGGTGCTGGACCGGAGGGCTGTGGCTGAGTCGGCCGGCGAGGGTCGGGTGGGTTCACCGCGTCGATCCAGCCATCCCCGGGCGTGCCCGAATTGGGCCAGTGGGGCCATGGGTACTGCCAATTATCCCGCCGGGCGGGACAGGTCCTTGGCTTCGACGGGAACGTTCAACCCCATCCGGAGCGATTCGGCCGGGGCTCGGGGCGCTTCGGTTTCTTGCCGAACGATGTCAACACTGCCTTTGAAGTAGGCACCGTCCTCAATCATCACGCGGGCGGAGACCAGATCGCCCACCACCGATCCGGAGCGGCGAATTTCGATGCGCTCGCTGGCGTAGAGATTGCCTTTGACCGCGCCGTCAATGATGATCTCTTTGGCGCGAATATCGGCGGTCACCCGGCCATGCTGGCCGACCGTGAGGCTGGCCTCCTGCAATTCGATGGTTCCTTCCACCTCGCCATCGATGAGCAGGTTTTCGCGCGCCGAAATTTCGCCTTTCAAAGCGACTGTCTGGCCGATTTGCGTATTCGTGGATGCCATCACCGTCCTCACCTCAGCAGGAGGCTTCGGTTCAGTCGCGGGCCCCGATGCCATCGGGGCGGGCACCGGCGTCCCGCGCGGAACCACTTCCGGTTCGTCCTGGCGTTTGCGCCACATCAACCACTCCTTGGCCCGTACCGATGCTTCGCCTGCTTTCGTGGGGCGGAATCGCCGGTCAATTCCTGAAGCCGCGGGCAAGTCTCAACTATAGTACAGCAAAACTCCGGAAGTAAACACCGCCCCTTGCCAGCTAATCCTTCCCCAACGCCAATTCCAAGTAGGTCCAAACCACCTTTTGTGTCTCCAGCCAGAAACAGCTTTGCCCGGTGTCGGTTCGCCACCAACCGTCGGCAGGAAATTCGCTGTCCGGCGCGGATACCACGCGGAACGCGATGCCGCTTTCGCCAAGCACTTTGCGGGCGATGATGCGGACGCGGCGCGCGTGATAGTTCGACGTGACCAGCAAGACACGATTCCATCCGTGACCCGTCAAGAGAGCCTTCATTTGCTGAATCTCTTCCCTCGTAAAGCTGGCCCCGGACGACAACGTCAAGACGCGCTCAGCCGGCACACCCTGCCCTATGGCCTCGCGCTTCATCAGTTCGACTTCAGGCAGATAGGTGCGATACACTCCCCCGCTCAAAAGGAGCCATTCTCCCCATCCGGCACGATAGAGTTCCACCGCCTTCCTCACCCGTTCGCCGTAAGCATTGTCGCCACTACAGACGGCGATCACCTGAACCTTTTCTGGCTCCTCAGAAACAACCCACCAGCGCCCAAGCGACCGGAGTACGGGTCCGCGAAACAGGTAGGCAACCCCCAGCAAAAAGAGGAGAAAAATCAGAAATAGCAACTTGGCGAAGATGCCCCCGCGCGTCATGGAGCAAAAGTCTCGCCTCTCGGGCCGAACGGCCAAGGGAAATCCTACCCTTCTGGATTGATTTCCCGGAGCTGTTGCGCAGCCGACTCCGGGTTCACCGGGCTGTAGTACACCTCTTTGAGGACATAGGACTTGGCGCTCTGGGGAACTATGGGCAGGATCTCAATATGCCAGTGGTAGTCTTCGGCCAGTGTCTTCCAAGATTCGGCGACACCGGCGCGAACGAGCGCATTGGGGGCGGTGTGCAAAACCATGTGATAGGTCTCGGAAATACCCTGCAGTCGCCGAACCACCCGCCGGATCAAACGGGCCACGTCCACGCGGGCGGGTGATTCGTTCATGTCGGATTCAAACGAGTGATGATGATAGCGTGGCAGAATCCAGATCTCGTAGGGCACGCGCGAAGCATAGGGACACAGCGCCGTAAAACCCCCCAGAGTTTCGACCACCCTCTTCTGTTGCCGTTCTTCCTGCCGCACGATGTCGCAAAAGACGCACCGCTCTTTCTCGGCGAAATACTCCCGGCTGGCGCGGAGCTCATAAACGATGCGGCGAGGCACAAAAGTGGTCGCCGTGAGTTGCGAATGGGGATGCGCCCATTCTTCTCCGGCCCGCTCGCCCCGGTTTCGGAAAATGGTGACGTACTTGAAGCGTCGGTCCTGTTTGAGGTCGAGGATGCGCAGAGCAAAGGCTTTGAGGACAAGGCTGATCTCCTCGGGGGAGGAGTCGCTGATATGGCGGTTGTGATCGGGATTCTCGACGATAATTTCATGAGCGCCCACCGCCCGCATGCGATCGTAGATGCCGTCCGCGCTGCGCCCTGGCTCGCCTTCGATGCGATACATGGGTCGAAAGTGGGGAAAGACCCGGATCTGCCACGGCGACGATTTGTCTGGCAAAGTAAGAATGGCCGGCGGCGTCAAGGATTCATTGCCGCGGCAAAAGGGGCAGGGTTCGCTCGGCGCGGGCTGGCCGTCCGCCTCGCCCAGCATGACCCAGCTGCGTGTGATCGGATCCTTGCGAAGTTCCATCGGGTTGAGGGGCAGAGCCGTTATACCGCACGGATTTTCACCCTGTCAACACGACGCCCGCCCCGTCCCTATTTCCTGCCCTTTCCATTGCGTTGCTCGTGGAGAATCAGCCGCAGAGGTCCAGTGCCGTTCCAACTTGGGAAAGGCAAGTGGGAAGGAAGAGGACGGCTTCCCGCCGGCCTCGCGACGCAGTGAGACTCATCGGGGCAAATAGTCGGAACGGCCCTAGCGAGTGTAGCGTGTGGGGGTAGGTCCCTGTTCGAGCATGTGCCGGTCCCAGATGGCTCCCTCCCGGCTGTAGCTCGCCAACTCAAAATCCTGCGTCAGTTCCAAGGCGTCCGTCGGACAGGCATCCTCGCACAACCCGCAGAACATGCACCGG
>DATBWB010000081.1 GCA_036514995.1 Candidatus Acidiferrales bacterium | reverse complement strand
CTCTAGTTGTTGGGACGTTTCTTGCCACGATGGCGATAGATATTACCCCAGTGGATCGGTTGCCAGTCTTTATTGAAAGGCTGCCACTGGCAAACGATTTTCTATGGGCAATCGGAACCGGTTTGCTGGTCGGAGAGTTGTGGCCTAGAAAGTACCGATTGGAGGACTGCGATTATTGGAGTGAACTCAAGGACTACCTGATTTCCAACTCTGGCACTCTGGACAGTAGTGTTCGGGAGCCAATAGTAGAAAGAAATGCTTCCCTTGCAATGGGTCGCATCCAACATAACTAGGGCCTGAATGCGTCCAAGGAAAATCTCCTCAAATATTCCTTTCGCTGTGTTTGGGGTGGCGTGCTACTACAAATCATCATACTTGTTGCTATGGCCGGGACGCGCTGATGGAACCAACTAGTGTCCTGAGTCATTAATTCGTCGACAGTAACGGGCGAGGGAATCGAGGATGGCGTCAGCCGATTTTGTCCAGACAAAAGGTTTCGGCTGGATATTATGGTGATCGAGAAAGGCGCGGATGGCGGTTTCTAGTTCGCGGGTGGAACGGAAGCTGCCGCGGCGGATTTGCTTCTCGGTGAGGGCGGCAAACCAGCGTTCGACCAGGTTGAGCCAACTGGCGGCGGTGGGCGTGAAGTGAACATGGAAGCGCGGGCGTTTGACAAACCAGCGCCGGATGGCCGGGGTCTTGTGAGTGGCATAATTGTCCATGATGAGATGCACGTCCAGCTCCGGCGGCACATGGTCTTCGATGGTGTCGAGGAACCGGCGGAACTCCACGCTGCGGTGGCGACGGTGTATCTGGCCGATGACTTTGCCGGTTGCTGCATCGAGAGCCGCGAACAAGCTGGTGGTGCCGTGGCGGAGGTAGTCATGAGCGCGGCGTTCGGGGTGTCCCGGGCGCATCGGCAGCAGCGGGGCGGTTCTCTCCAAAGCCTGAATCTGGCTCTTCTCATCGACGCCCAAGACCAGAGCGTGCTCGGGCGGGTTCAGGTAGAGGCCGACGATGTCCCGCACCTTGTCGATAAACAGAGGGTCATGGCTCAGCTTAAAGCTCTCGGTGCGGTGTGGCTGGAGGGCAAAGGCGCGCCAGATGCGGCTGATGGCGGTCTGGTTCAGCCCCGCAACTTTGGCCATGGAGCGCGTGGACCAATGCGTGGCATCGGAGGGCTTGCGCTCCAGGGTCCGCGTGATGACCGCTTCGACTTGCGCATCGCTGATCTTGCGCGGCTGTCCCGGACGCGGTTCATCGAGCAAGCCGTCTGCCCCCTGGGAATGAAAGCGCTCCCGCCACTTGCTCACCGTCTGAATGTGAACTCGCATCTGCCGGGCCACGGCGGCGCTGCTATGCCCGTCCGCCAAACGCAATATAATCCGGGCGCGCAACGCCAACCCCTGGGCCGAGGTTGGCCGGCGCACCCACCCCCGCAAGATCTCCCGCTGGGCTGGCGTCACCACCGGGACCGGCAGTCTAGCTCGTCTGAATATCATGGCAGTTCTCCTGCCATGTTAGACGCAGACGCCCGGAAAATGTATACGGCGAATTAATGACTCAGGACACTAGAGCATTTTCATATTTGCTGTATCCCGTATCCGCAATGGGCAAACCAAGCGGAAGCGTTCTGCGAGGTGATGGAAGCCAGGGCCTGTGCGACAGCCGCTTCGAGGACCTCCACGGTACGGGCCTGGGCCGAACGGAGCGACTGTTTTACCTTCGCCCAGCATTGTTCAATCGGGTTGAAGTCGGGCGAGTACGGCGGCAGGTAGAGCAGTTCCGCTCCGACCGCTTCAATCCGTTCTCGTACCCCCTGCACTTTGTGGGCTGCCAAATTATCCATCACCACCACCTGGCCGGGGCGCAGGCAGGGACACAGCACGTGGTCCAGATACGCCAGGAAGACCTCCCCGTCCGTAGCCGATTCCACAGTCATGCTCGCCAACACTCCTTGCGAGCTCATGGCGCCCAGTAACGTGAGCGTGCTCCAATGTCCCGCCGGGGTGGCCTCTCGGACCCGTTCCCCGCGCGGGGCACGGTCGTAGCGGCGCGTCATTTCCGTCGTCGCCCCGCTTTCGTCCAGAAAGACCAGCCGTTCCGGTTCGATCCGGCTCACCGTTTCCCACCACACCTCACGGCGCTGCCGGTTCTCCGGCGTGTCTTGTTCCTGGGCGTGCAGTGTTTTTTTTACGCCGCAGTTGCAACTGCCGCAGCGCCAGCCAGAGCCGCCCCACACTGAGGCGCAACGAGTGGGTCTGTTGGAGTTGTTGCTGCAACTCCGCCAGCGTCCAGTCCGGCCGTTGCTGCACCCACGACCGCAGTGCGACTTCGATCGCCGGCGTCACCTGGCTCCGTCGCCCCGCTCGGTACTCCGACCGTTCCATCTGCCCGGTCCGCAATTGCTGTTTGCGGATTTTCTTCGTGTACCCATGGCTGACTCCGAACCGTTCGGCTAACGCCGACAAGCTCGCATCCCCTCGCTGATATCGCTCCAAAATCTTCCGTCGCAGATCGTTTGAGTATGCTTTCGCCATTCGGTGTTGCAGGAGAATCGCCAGATCCCCTCCCAGGATACACCATTACTGAAAATGCTCTAGCAGTCCGGGGTGAAAGTATGCCGAGGAGTGGGAATGGGGAAGAATGTGCTTGCACGGAACTGAGGGAGTGCAGAGAATGGCGGCATGGCCATGGGCACACGCAAGCAAGGGGAACGACAAGAAGAGTTGTGGATCGCGAAAGCCGATCTGCCGCGAACGGCAGGGCATCCGTTTTATGAGCGGCTGAACGGGTTGTTGGAGGAG
>DATBWB010000080.1 GCA_036514995.1 Candidatus Acidiferrales bacterium | reverse complement strand
CCCTGCCGAGCGCTGGCGGCTGTAAAAAAAGCGGCCGCTGAATCGGTGCCGCGCGGTATTGACATCCTGGCTGAGCATAAACCGGTGCTCACGGGTGAAATTCGGCGCGCTGGCCGATAGAACACCGAATTCAATGGGAACCCGCGAGGCCGGGGCGGCGCAAGTTGGATCAACAGCTTCGTTGCAAACAAGTCTGGGCGCACCGGAGGCAGAAGCAGCCGCAGGCGCGTTGTCCAGGATGACGCCGACGTTAACCGGACTGAGCCCACTCCCAGTAGTACTGGCGAGCGTTTGCAGGGCAGTACGCCCGGCGGCAGTGGGGACGTTGATAGTGCCGGCTGCGGTCGCTGCCAAGTCCAACTCCTGGCGCTCGTAAGAGCCGAAGTAAAACCACTTGTCCTTCAGAATGGGCCCGCCAGCCTGGCCGCCGTACCGCTGCCAGTCGAACTTCGGCTTTTCGTCGCCCGGCATGAAGGTAGCCCGGTTCAGGTTATCCAGGGAGTTGAGTTTGCGGTTTTGAACGTACAGCCAGCCGCGACCGTGAAGCTCATTCGTCCCTGTTTTTGTGGTCGTAAGAAACTGGCCGGCGGTGGAGTGACCATATTCGGCTGTAAATTGGTTGGTCAGCAGGGTGAACTCTTGCACCGCGTCGGAAATCACCGGGGTAAGCGGGCCAGTAACGCTGGGGTCGTTGTTGTCCAGGCCGTCCACCACGAAGTTGTTGTTACGGGGCCGGTTCCCGCCGATTGAGCCGCCCGTGCCAGCGACGCCCCCCGACTGCGTGGTCGTGCCGGGAGCTGTGATGGCCAGGTTAATCGGATTGCCGTCGAGGGTTACAGCAGTGGTTGCACCGGATAATTCTTCCCTAAACGTCGCGCCAACCAGAGTTGCTGTGCTAGTCTGCACGCGTTCGGCACCACCCACGACTTCTACCACTTGCGTTACCACGCCCAACTCGAGTTTCACGATTACCTCGGAGACTCGGTTGGCGAAAACCTCTACGCCGCGTCGAACGGAGCGCTTAAACCCCTGAACTTCAACAGAGACGGTGTACTTCCCAGGCAGCAAGCTGCCAGCATAGAACACCCCGACCTCAGTTGTGTCCACGTTCCGAGTGACGTTTGTGGCTTCGTTCGTAATGGTCACCTTGGCGCCGGCCACGAGGGCACCAGCAGGATCTTTGACCTCGCCGCGCAGGTCACCGTCAAGGCGCTGTGCGGGCGCCAAAGTGGCTCCCGCCAACGCCAAGATAACCACCAGCGCACACATCCACAGGTTTCTTGGAAGCATCATTGAAGATTGTCCTCCCTCGGAGTAAATGTCGTCTTCCTTCTTTTAGGTGATAGGATGAGCAACCAGTTTTAGATCCCTATCACACAGGTCCACAGTAACCGTCTTTTCGTTGGCACGCAGCGTACCAAAGGAGGCAAAAAGCGGCCGTGTCGTAACTCTTTTAGTATGAATTAATTAGTCCTCGAGGCTCCCGACAGAGGCGGCCGACCCGCCTCACCCACTATGAGAATTTGTAGATTTATGCCAAAAACCGTAACAGGTTTGAAGCTATAGGGCGGCTATGGGATCCCGCCGACGAATTGGCCCTACCCATCCTAAGGAGCCTGGTAGACCGCACGCGCAGGGCATGCGGGCATCCCCCCACGAAAGCGGCGCCTACCACGCCGCGGAGCGTTGTCGCGTTCAATATCGGGCGCAAGCGCATAAGCGAAAGGTGTGGAAATGCTAGGGTAGCCTCAGAACGACAGAAAAGCAAGTCTGTGCATTTGAGAAATATAAATGGTCAGCGGTGCAGCCCCCGTTCAGAGGCAACAGCGCGAAACTCGAGCCTGCTAGAACTAGAAATGGACTACCACCCGGCCGCTATAGGTGCGGGGCGGGATGACGTGCGTCCCGCTGAAGACGGAAAGAAAGTTGTACAGGCCTGTCTTGTCCGTCAGGTTGGCGATCTGAAACTGCAAGGAAGTCTTGTACCGCTCGTTTTGGAAAAGGTCCACCCCCACCAGCCAATTCCAGATGGCGCGACCCTTGACGCGCGCGGGAGCAGTCTGGAATGTTAGGGAGGAGGATCTGCTCAAGCCACCAGCCAAGGGAGGTTGGGGGGTGCGAACGGAGGCAGGCTCATTCGCCTCGGGTTGATTTCATCCGTACGTCTCGGGCCATTCCTGAACGGGCTCCAGCGAGCTCGCGCGCGGCTTGCCCGTGATAGAGCGCGACATGAAGCAGAAACATCAGCAACAATACCCCGCCGAAGGTGCAAACGATGGTTGCGCCGGTGGGCAGATCGAGCGCCACCGAAAGATAGCAGCCCAGCGCGGAGACCAGCGTCCCCATCGTCCAGCCGATCGCGAGGCGCGGCCCGATTCGATCGGCAAACAGCATGGCTCCGACCGAAGGAACGATCAAATAGCAAAACACCATCAGCACCCCGGCGATGCCCACGGACCGCGTCACGACGAACCCGAAGGAAGCATAGAAGAGAAAATCCCACAGGCGGATGGACATACCCTTGGCCTCAGCCGCCCTGGGGTCGGTGGAGATGAGCAGAAAATTCTTGCGGAAGATGTAATGGAACAGGCCGATGACGGCATAGAGCAGCCCCGTGAGCAACACTTCTCCGCGGGAAACCGCGAGAATATTCCCGACGAGCATGTGTTTCAGGTGTTCGGTTTCCCCGGTGGCCTTGCTCATGGCCAGGATGGTCGCCGCGGAAGCCACGGCGTAGGCAATGCCGATGAAAGCTTCCTGGGGAATGTGGGTGCGGCGCGTCCGGGCGAGTGAAAAAATCGCCGCGCCGAAGAAGGTGAACCCCAGGCTGATCCAGTAAGAGCTGCCGCTATGCGGATCCATGCCGACCAGGATGCCGATGGTCGCGCCCAATGCGGCAATCTGTGCCAGCGCCAGGTCCACGAAGATGACGCCGCGTTCGACCACGTGCACGCCCAGGTAGGCGTGGATCCCGGCGATGATCAGACTGGCGGCAAAGGGCCAGCGCAAAAACTCCAGAATCTCCATGTCTCCTCCCCGAGCCTAGCGAGCGGCCTGGAAAGCCCGCACCAGCAGGTTTACATCGTAATCGAAGAGTTTGAAATAGTCGGTCACTTCTTTTTCTCCGCCCACAGAAGGCAGCAGGACCACCACCTGGGCACCGGTCTGCTGGCCCACGCTTTGCGGCGTTTTCAGGTCGAAGTACGGCTCCACCAAGATAACCTTCACGTTTTCGCGTTTCATCAACGCGATCAGCTCGACCAAGTGCGCCGGGCTGGGCGGGATGCCGGCGCGCGGTTCGACGTAGCCGACCACGTTCAGGCCAAAACGCCTCGCGAGGTTCGGCCACGAACGGTGATAGGTGACCACCTTGATCCCGCGATACGCCTTCATCTTCTCATCCCACGCTTTCTCTGCATCCGCAATTCGCTGGCTGAACGCCTGGAAGCGCTGGTCGAAGTAAGCTGCGTCCTCGGGGCGCATCTCGGCCAGTTTCATCGCGAGGCCGCGGGCGACTCTCCGGCCGTTTTCCGGGTCGAGCCAGTAGTGCGGGTTGCCGAAGGGGTGGACGTCGCCCATGGCGCGGGTGACCACCTGAGTGGGAATCTCCAGAATCTCAGCGTACTGCGAAGCGTCGAAATAGCCGGAAGCCCCGACCTGAATCCGCGGGTTGCCGCACTGGGTGATCAACGGCGGCAGCCAGCCAATCTCGAGTTGCAATCCCACCAGGATAAGCAGGTCGGCCCGGCGCAGCTTGAGCAGGAAGCTGGGCTTGGCTTCCACGAAGTGCGGGTCCTGATAGCCGCGGGCGATGGATTCCGCCTCAATGCGGTCACCACCAACTTCCGCGGCCAGCGCTGCGAGGTCGGCGGTGGAGGTAACAATCTTCAGCTTGGAAGCGGCCTGCGTCTGAAGGGGACCCACTGCCGCCAGGGCCAGCGCCAAAATCAAAAGCAGAGCGACGAAACGATTTCCCTCAAACCTTCGCGTCATGGTGGCTCCTAGAAGGGATGGGCACCGTGTGCCCCGACCGTGAAGAGGAACTGGAACAGCAACTCGTTGGCGGTTTGGCCTTCGGCGTAGCGCGTGCGGCGAAGCTGACCCCGAATCTGGCTAAACTCACTCGGCCAGTAAGTGAGGACGAAGGAGCCGCCACTGTCATGCTCCGTCGCATTCCGTGCCCGCTCGGACCAATCGTATCGGCCGCCCAGAAACCATCGTCGGCCCAGTTGGTATTCAGCAGAGCCAAAGAAGCCAAAGGCGCGCTGGGTGTTGGCTACTTCTTCTCGACGGCTCCAGAAGAGTTCCGTCCGCGCGGCAAACGAGTGGTAGATCGCCCGTCGCAGTGGTCTCCAGCGGAGGGTGGCATCCACGCCATAGAGGTTGGTGAGAAACGCGCTGCCGAGGTCGTTGTGCCCGCGCGCATAAGAGCCACCCAGTTCGACGTTGGTGGACTCGGTGAAGTCACGGTAAGCCTTGAGATGGCCGACAACGCTGATATCGCTACGTCGGCTGGAGTGGAACAGCGTTCCCGAATCGCCGCGGTAAACTTCCCCTGTTGTCTCCAGGAAGATTCCTGCGGCGCTGGGCAGAATTCGGCTAACTGACAGGCCGGCGTCCTTGATGCCGACGTCGGCCTCCTCGAGGGAACCACCCAGCAAGTTGAACGTTGCCAGGGGCCGGTCCACCCACGGAAGAGTGTGGTTATGAAACGTGTTCACTCGACCGAACGCCGCCCGCATCTTACCGACCTTGGCCACGAAGCCCCCGGGAAGCGCCGGGAACGTCACGTAGCCCTCTTCCACTTCCACTCCCTCTTCGCCAAACGCCAGAAAGAAATCAGCCCGGGCGTAGGGATCCACAATCGCCTGGAGTGATACCTCGCTCTCCTGCAAGGAGAGTGACCGCAATGGATTGATTCGGTTACGGCCAGTGGCGCCGATAAAGTTACCGATCACGCCGATGTCAGGATTGAAGACTTTGGCCATGGCACTGGGCCCGCCATAGACTGGGAGCTGCGTGCCCCCTGGGCTCGGTGCCGTAATCGGAGCTTGTGACGCCGCTGGCGGTGTGGCCATTATGCTCTCTGACGGTTGCGCCACTGGCGGCGTGGCTGCCTGGGCGGCCTTGAGGGACTGGACTTCCGCTTCGAGCACGCGAACGCGCTCCTCGAGCTTTTTGATCTGGTCCTGCACGGGGTCGGGCGCCTGTGCCGTAGCGATCCCCGGCACCAAGAAAATGCCGCAAAGAAGGGCAACGAGTGTTCTCATCGAAAACTCCTCCACCGAATGTCGGATGTTCAACACAGCGACACGCAAGAGAGCGTTGCCGATCAGGAGAGAGGCGGGGCCCGGGGTGAGCTCACTGCGGCTAGAGGATTTCTGGTTGCCACGCTGGGCATTTCAACTTCGAGGCGTGCAGCGCAAGGGCTGAAGGCGAAGCCTGGAAGAGCGGGGGCCATGAGCCAGCCCTGGGAGAGGCAGCCGTGACATCCATGCCCGAATTTGTGTGCGGAGCCACGGTGCGTCTGGGCCGGGTTCCAGTGACACGAGTCAAACTCGACCCAGATGTGGAACTGCGCGGCAACAAGACACGCCACCGCGGCCAGAACCCAGAAGCGCTTGGCTGACCGGAGCATGAACTCACCCACTAGGAATGTACCTATGGGAAGGGAGGTTGCTTTGTCAAGCGAGACGATTACGCGCAAAGATAAACCCGCCCAACCGATACGACCCTGCTCCTCGCCCTCTCCCTTTTAGCACGACCACCGGACTGTCCGGTGAGAAGTTATCCTGATCCCTGCTAACCCAAACAGGACTGAACGGTAGGGCCCGCCCCGCGTGTGGTGAGCTTGTCGAACCACCACAGCGGGGTCAGGCCAGAGGAGGCGAACGGCCGGAGTCGTTAGGCAGTGAACGCAGGCGCTTGCACGCCGAGGGAAGGTTAGTCAAAAAAGGCTTGGAACCGAGGGCGACGATGACGGGTATGGCAGGCGTCCGGTCCGGGTAGCCGTGAAAGTGGTGGCCACAACCGGGCTGGCTGCGGTCTTTGCCGGGCGCGCGCACCGGTCCGTGAGAATCCGGGCTGCCTTCGCAAAAGGTTTCCGCGCCGGCAAGCGCCGGCAGGGGGACATGCGCCACGTCGTGGGTAATGTCTGCCAGGAAAAAAACGGCGACCAGAGATGCAGCCGCTGCCAAGCGGCGCCTTGAAGATCGCTTTCTACAGGATTCCACTGCTTTAGCCTACTGTCGGGCCCACGTGCTGTCAACGAAGGAAGTTGCCGACCTGGATAACTGGGATGCGTTTCGGCGACGGAACGTTGCGCCCACCGCGCCGCAGGTTGGCTGGAGCCGACTCGGCGTTCAGGCCGACCCCGTTGAGGCGAACGCCATCCCGGCGGAGTCAACGGCGGCGGAGCCTCAGCCGATCATCTTTTACCTTGCCGCGCCTCTCGTCTGACGCTTCCGCCAATGACTACTCCCGCCGCGATCAGGACAAGGTTCTTCACCACAAACTCTCCCTCGACGCTCAACAGGAGCGGATTGCTGCCGAGGAATGCGATTTCAGGGCGCACCAACAGGACCAGAAAGGTTCCAGCCATCTGCGCGAACAACAGGAAAAGAGTGAGTCGAAGAGCGATACCGAGCAAAAGTCCCAGGCCGACCAGCGCCTCCCAGAGTCCCAGAAAAGGGACAAACCTCTCGGGCGAGACCCAATAGACGGTATGACCCACCAGTTCCTTCACCGGACTCACTCCGAATATTTTCAATGCCCCAAACCAGATGAAGACGACGGCCAGCGCCGTGCGGAGCAGCAGGGTTCCGTAGGCGGACATCCACTGGATCATGAATTGGTCCAACCGCTCCCAAAACGCCATCAAGCTTCTTCTTTTCGTCTGTGTCATTTACGAAACGCCCCCTACCATATTATGGCGCGATTGGTTGCCCAGCGGTGACTACGGCGACCACTTGGGCTTTCTTTTTTCGAGGAAAGACGATAACCCTTCGCGGAAATCGGCCGTGGTGCGGATGCGCGCATTCTCCTCGACCGCCTGTTCGAGCGCGGCATTGAGGTCGGAGAGCGGCATGGATGTCATCAGGCGTTTGGCAGCAAGCAAGCTTGCCGGGCTGCTCTCGGCGAATATCTCGACGAGTTCTCTTGCCCGGGCCATCAGTTTGTCGCCGCTGACAATCTCATTTACCAGTCCCAGGCGAAGGGCCTCGGCGGCATCGTAGATACGACCGGCCAAGAGCAGCTCGCGCGCCACTCGCTCGCCCACCATGCGCACCAGATAGACGGAAACAAGCGCCGGGATGAAGCCAACGCGGGCTTCGGTGTAGCCGAATTTTGCCTCGGGCACCGCCAGGGCGAGGTCGCACACCGAGACCATCCCGCACCCGCCAGCGATTGCCGGACCGTTCACGGCAGCGATGACGGGCCGCGGAAATTCGTAGAGGCGGCGGAACAGCCCCGCCATCTTCCGCGAATCGGCCAGGTTTTCATCGTGTGACTGCGTGCTGATGGCCTTTAACATCTCGAGGTCCATGCCCGAGCAAAAGGCCTTACCCGCGCCGGTCAAGATCACCGCCCGCGCGGCCGAGCGCTCGCAGGCATCGAGTGCTCGAAGCAGGTCTTCGATCAATTCGAGGGAGATGGCGTTGCGCTTTTCCGGGCGATTCAAGGTGACGATCGCCGCCGTGGGTTCAAAGGACAGGAGCAAGGTCTTGAACGTCATGGCGAAAAGCCCTCTTTGAAGCTCAGGACTTCCCGGCGGGGAACACCCGCCGGGCAAGCCCGCCCAAGACACTTTAGCGGTAATTGGAAAAGTGTCCTTGGCGGGCAAGCCCGCCCAAGACGCTTTAACGATAGTCCGAAAGGTGTGCTTGGCGGGCAAGCACTTCGCGAATCTGTTTCAGGTGACGGCATTCGTGGGCGCCCAGAAGTTCGATCCACTCGAGCACGTTATAGGTCCCGAGGAAGGGATGGGGGAAGCGATAACACGTTAGGCTCCCCTCCGGTACACGCGCGAACGTCTCCAGTAATCGCTGCCGGAGCTCGCTCAGGTGGGAGAGCATCGCTTCTTTCGGCACGATCTGGTCAGGCCGAACGCCGCGCGGGGCGCTGGCCTTCAGGATGCGATACTCCACCCAACGCGGTGGCAACCGGAGCAGCCGCGAGAACCAGGAAGACGGCGGCGGAGGGTCGCCGCGAGCGGCAGCTTCGAGTCCCCGGGCGATGGCCGATTCAACCTTTTCCAGATGCAAAAGTATTTCCGCCACGCACCAGCCCCGATTCCATTGGGGTTCTCCGGGGCGAAAGCGGTACGAGGAGTCCTCCAGCGGCTGCACGGTGGCGAACAGCTCGGCGCGCACGGCGGCCAGTCTTCCGAGCTTCTTCTCGCGTGCTTTGACAAGATCAAGATGTGTCGGCGGCATACAGTTCCTGTCCTGCAAGGCTAGCCGCGAGCGCCTCCCGGCGCAAGGCCCCGACTCGCTCGGCCAAGCCTTTCCGGTTCGTTCATAGTTTCGACAGGACGTAGATCGGCGCGGCAACGTCGCTGAGGAAATGGATGGCGATGTTCAGCAGCAAGCTCCGTCTCCACCAATAGACGAGGCTCAAAGCGATTCCGCCGCCGAAGGTGAGAACGACCGCCGATAGCCCCAAGTAGGTGTGGGTCAGGGCGAAGAGCGCGGAAGCGATCGTCACTGCTCCGAAAAGGCCAACCCGCGCGGGCAACACCGCCAGCGCATAGCCCCGCCAAAACAATTCCTCAACAAAGGCGGCTGTGAACGCGACAGCTATAATCCCGAAAATAATGCTGCCGAACATGATGCCAAAAATGTTGCCGAACAGATGCCCGGCGCTTCCGGGCATAGTCCCGGCCGCGCCGCCATCGAGGTTGCGCAGGACAAGGTTTTGGAGAGTCGGGGACGCCGCGAATACAACCGCGACCGGTGCGGTCAAAGCCACTGCTAACCCAAGTTGCTTGGCCCGGTCCCTCCACCCATCGTTCCTGAACCCCAACTCGCGCCACCCAAGTCCCGCCGTGCCGGAACGCATCATCCGGATAAAGACGACAAATAGAAACCATTTGATGACCATCCGGATGAGGTGTCGCGCAACAGGCGTCCCGGCAAGCCCGAAAAGCGGAAGCACCCAGGAGATCTGCAGGGCCAGGGTGGCGAGCAGAAGAAAAAAGATCGCTCCACGTGCCTGCTGGTCGAGCTTTGCCGATAGCCCCGTCGAGGCGGACATTGCTCTTTTCCGACTTCGTTTTTCCCGCGAGCCCGAATTCGCGCGAGCCAGAGGGATTGTCTCCCCAAGCGTTTCGATTCTCAGGGCACGCACGCGTCGAGTCAAGCAGTCCGATTTTGAGAAGGGTCAAGGATTCATGCTGAACAACTGGCGTTAAAAGGCAGACAGCTTTGGAGTAGAATTCTGTTATTCGTAGAACAAACCATTGCAATGCCGATTGGCAAAATCCCGCTATGCGGGTTTTGTTGGCTTTCAGCCTGCCCGTGAAGCGCGGCACCGCCCTGAAAGGTGGCAAGCTGAAGACATTCTTGAGTACGGCGGGCGTGTTTCCTGACTCGCTCCCGGGAGGGAGACAATGAGAGTGCGAACGGCAATTCTGGTTATTTGCATGGTGGCTACCCAATACATGAGCAGGTTGAGTTCACCGGCATGGGCGGAAGAGATGCCGAGCGACTATCAGGACGCCCTGAAGTATCTCGGCAAGCAGGGCGACTACAAGGCTGGCGTCCTCAAGGTCAACATCCCGCGAAATGATTTGGAGGTGAGCGTCGCCGGAGTCGCTACGCCAACGCCATTCGGCTTTGGCGGCTGGGTGGCCATGACGAAGGGGGATAGCGGAATGGACGTGATGATGGGCGATTTGGTCCTGCTCCAGGAAGAGGTGAACCCGGTGATGACGGCGCTGCTCGACAGTGGCCTGGACGTCACTGCTCTGCACAACCACTTCTTCTGGGAAGAGCCGCGCGTCTTCTACATGCACATTCATGGTCACGGCAAGGCAATGGATCTTGCGCAGAGGGTCAAGCCTGCTCTCGACCTGATCGGCAAGGTCGGTGCGAGCGGCGCAACAGCACGCAAAAGCCCCGCGAAAGTTTTGGCACCGGCAAGCTCACTCGATACCGCGAAGATCGCACGCATCGTCGGGCACACGGGCGAGCAGAATGGGCCGGTCTATAAAATCACGATCGGCCGGGACGACCGCAAAGTAAAGGAGATGGGCGCGACAATCAATGCTCGTATGGGACTGAACACCTGGGCTGCCTTTATAGGGACGAATGAAAACGCGGCGATTGCCGGCGATGTGGCTATGCTCGAAGGCGAAATCACGCCGGTGTTAAAGGCGCTGCGCCAGCACGGCCTGGAGGTGGTGGCGATTCATCACCACATGACCGGTTCACGCCCCGTGATTATCTTTCTGCACTATTGGGGTAAGGCCCCGGCTGAGAAACTGGCCACCGGTTTCCGGGCTGCGCTCGAGGAATTGGGCAAGAGCGGCCGAGGGAAGGAACATTGACCTCTGACTGAAAGCATTTGGAGGTCAACGAGCAATGAAGTGGGTCACACGCAGCAACATCAAGGTGGACCGTGTTGCCTGTCCCTGGCTCATTCGACGCTTCATTGATCCGGCCGCAGAGTTTCTCTTTGTTCACGAAGCGCAACTGCTTGAGGTAGCGCGCCGGGAGAATGCCATCCCCTTCGACGCGCCGCGTCTCGCGGAAGTCCAGCTCAACCATCGCGGTGAGCGCTGCACCTTCGAGGCAATTTTGGAGGACTACCATCTGTCGGATTCCGCATTGCATCGGTTGGGTCTGATCGTTCGCGCCGCTGATGTCAAAGGACAGGAGCACGTCGCTCCCGAAGGGCTCGGACTACGAGCGATTGCCGAGGGATTTGCACACCTGGAACTCTCCGATGCGGAGCGACTGGCCCGTCAGGTTCCTATCTACAACGCACTGTACGAGTACGTTTGCCGGCAGGCGCGCTAGGTTGCAATGCAGCTCAAAAGCGACCAGAAGCTAATCTACAGCGCAGCCTTCTTGCGGTCGCTCGGCGTGGGATTGACGGGCGTCGTCCTGGGAATCTCTCTTTTTCGCGCCGGATTCTCCGCCAGCCGCATCGGCGTGGTGGTTGCGGTTGGGCTTGCCGGCGCCGCTTTGGCCACGCTGCTTGTGAGCCTCTACGCCGACCGAGTGGGCCGCCGGACGGCGCTGCTGATCCTCTCGCTTCTGGGCGCCCTGGGCGGACTGGGCTTGGCGCTGAGGAGCGAC
>DATBWB010000079.1 GCA_036514995.1 Candidatus Acidiferrales bacterium | reverse complement strand
GCGCCTCAGGCATTGGTGTTCGCACCCTGATTCATTTCTTGACTCACTATCCAGTCGGCCAAGCTCCGCCGGACGGACCCACTCCGGCGAGCGTCCCTCGCGGGGTGAAATCTTGATGCTGGGCCGGCCGTTCCCGGTTTCGGTGAATCCCGCGCGGCTGCCGGGACCGTCTTGACATATCGGGTGAGGGTGAAATACTAGGGGTTTGGGATGGCTCGAAGCATCCCGAGGCAAGCATGCGCATCCTCGTGATCGGCTACGGTCGGCTGGGGCGAAAGCTCGTCCGACAACTCGACACCCAAAAACATGAGGTCGTGGTTCTGGACAAGGAACGCAGCGTGCTCGAGAGAAGCGACCGCGATCCACGTGTCCGCTACGTCATGGGCAACGCCATTGATCAGGATGCCCTCCGCGACGCTGGCGCTGAGAAAGCGGATGTCCTCTTTGCTTTGACGCGCGATGAAAATACCAACCTGATGGTTGCCCAGACGGCCCGCATTATTTTCCAGGTGCCCCATGTCGTTGCCGTGGTTTACGATCCAGCTCGCGAGCCGCAGTATCGCGCCGCTGGCATTGACACCATGGCCCTGACCGTCGCCGGGGCTGATTTTCTCGTTTCGAAATTGGAGGGAGGGCCTGGCCGCCCGGCTACTTTCCAGGATGCGTGGGCGAAAACGCAAGGCCGCTCGGTCGAAGCCGCCACCGTTCCCCTCCGCTCGGCTGATACTTCCGGCCCTCTCTACGCCATTATCGTCGGCGGCGGCCGCGTCGGCTATTTCCTTGGTCGCGCCCTTCTTGAAAACAATCTGGAAGTCACCATCATCGAGTCAGACAAACGAATCTTCGATCTCGTTTCCCACCAGCTCGATTGTCCGGTCATCCAGGGCGATGGCTCCTCCACCGCCGTCCTTGAGCAAGCTGGTGCAAGCCGCTGCAATGTGTTCGTCGCCGTCACCAATCACGACCAGGACAACCTGATTGCTTGTCAGATTGCCAAGCAGCACTTTGGCGTCCCCAAGACGATTGCCCGCGTCAAGAACCCCAAGAATGAAGCCCTCATGCAGAAAATGGGCGTGGACATCACGGTCAGCTCGACTGCCATCATCACCGGCGCCATCCAAAGCGAGCTGCCCAGCAGTCGCATTCGCCAGGTGCTTGACTTGCGTATGGGAGAACTGGAATTGATGGAGTATGTCCTTGACACGAAAGCTCCAGCTGTGGGAAAGCGCCTCCGCGATTTGGCTTTTCCGCCTGACTGCAACATTGTTACCGTCTTTCGCGCCGGCGAAGCGGTGATTCCCCGGGGCGATACCTGCTTTCAACAAAACGATACTGTAATGGTGCTGGTAAAAATGTCCGGCGAGAGCAACCTGCGAAAAATGCTTCTTGGGCCCTGACCGGCTACATCCTTTCTGGCACGCTAATTCCCATCAAATCGAGAGCAGTCGTCAATTGCTTGAGCACCAGGTCGGTGACGCTCAACAAAAGCGCCTGCTTTTGTTTGTCTTTCTGGCCCAGGATGCGGTGGCGGTGATAGAACAAATTGAACCGTTGGGCAAGTTGGAAGGCATATTTGGCAAGAATCGCTGGCTCCTGCGCCGCGATAGCTGCTTCCACGGCGCTGCCCAGTTCGCTCGCATGCAGGGCAAGATCCCAAAGATCGTCGGCCGCGTCCAGTAGCTTGCCAGCCTCGCTGGCGCTCAGGCCGGCCATGAACTTCTTGAGGTCGCCATCCGGCGATGTCTCCCGCCATTTTCGGAAGATGTTCTGCGCCCGGACGGTTGCATACTGCGCATAGGGCCCGGTCTCTCCCTCAAAATTCATGGCTTCCTTAAAATCAAAGGCGATGACGGTGTTGCGGGTAAACCGAAGCAGAAAGTACCTGAGCGCTCCCATCGCAATCTGGTGCGCTGTCTTTGCCCTCGCCTCCTCGGACAAGTCGGGATGCCGCTGATCTACTTCTTGACGCGCGCGGCCGGTCAGCCCGTCCATGAGATCGTCCGCCTTGACCCCTAGTCCGCGCCGGCCGGAAACTTCAACATACGGCCGCTTGCGATCTTCTTCGGTGAGCTCCATCCCTAAGTCGGCGCAACATTGCGGTGACAGCGCCACCAGCTCATAGGCGAAGTGGATCGAACGCTGCGCTTGCTCGTCGTAGCCAAGTGCCCGCAGCCCGGCCACGATGATTGCCTGCAGATACGATTGCCGCGCGTCGATCACGTTATAGACTTCCGACGCCTTCCCAAAGGGCGGGGGCTGCGGGTCGGCGCCCTCGGCCGTAGTCATCCATAGGATGTGACCGTCAGGATAGGTATGGAATTTTCGGTAAGCGAAGTCTTTCCCCAGCACACCGAACTTCCATAGCTGGTAAGCGATGTCTTTGCCTACGTAGGTCACCGTGCCATTCGACCGCACAATGACCTTGGCCTCATCCTCCTCCCATTCCTCGGCACCCCGAGTCGTTTTGTCCGCTCTTTCGGCCTTACCCGCTCCCTCGGGAAGCTCCATCACCCAACAGCCCTTGTTTTTTCCGCTTTCGGCCAGCCGTATGGCTGCCTTTTGTTTGAGCAAATGAAAAGCAGAATCCCAAAATTTGAGATGCAGAATTTCACTCTCCCGGGGCAACAGGTCATACACGACGCCCATGCGCAGCATCGTTTTCAAGTGGCTCCGCACAATGGCGGTAGAAACCAGCTCAGCGACCTCTGCCGCCGCGCCCTCTCCCGCCTCAATTTCCTGGAGCGTTCGGTATCGAAGTTCGATCCGCAGCGGGTCTGCTTCGTAGAACCGTGTCACCCGGGCGTAAAGGTCCCAGCAGTAATAATCAAACCGCTCACCGGAAATCATCCGGCGGATCTCGGGTGTCCCGATCTTTTCCAAGTGCAAAAAGCCAACGACCACGTCGGCCACCTGCACGCCCGTGTTGTCAATGTAGTTCTGAACTTCCACCCTCGCGCCGGCATGCCGCAACAACCGCACCAGCGTATCGCCGAGTGCCGCATTTCGCAGATGCCCGATGTGTGCCGCCTTGTTCGGATTGATGTTGGTGTGTTCGACTACGACCTTCGGGGCGCTCGCCGCGGCCTTTCCAAGCGGCAGACCGGCCGTGTTGCGCGCTCGCTCGAAGAAAACTCCCCGGTCTAGCCGGAGGTTGATAAAGCCTGCCCCGGCAACTTCAGCCTTGATGACGCCGGGCAAAGGCCCAATGGATTGAACCATCTCCTGCGCCAATTCCCGAGCAGGCCGCTTGAGTTTGCTTGCCAGCTCAAAACACGCTGACACAGCAAGGTCGCCCATCTCGACCTTTGGCGGTCGCCGTGTCGAGATTTCGACCACTGCTCCATATCTTCCGCGTATGAATTCGCGGAAGCGCTCCAGAATTTCTTTTTGGATCAGGTGGACCATCGCGCCTGGTTATGCCTGGCTGAGAATACAGAACTTCTCCATTTTATACAAAGATTTGCTGAAGGCCATCAAACGGGGAGTTGGCGTTGACACTTCTCTGAGCCGAGACTAACATCCGATGTTTGCCCGATGTCTATCCAGCCGTCCAAGACTGAGGAAGTCCGCGAAGAGTTGCGCGCTGCCTCTTCGATTGCTGTGTTGACAGGTGCGGGCATCTCCGAGGAGAGTGGCATTCCCGTTTTTCGCGGCCCCGATGGTCTTTGGAAACAGTATCGCGCCGAGGATCTTGCCACGCCGGAGGCGTTTGCCCGCGATCCCCGACTCGTCTGGGAATGGTACGATTGGCGGCGAAGTCGGATTGCTGCTGCCCGGCCCAATCCGGCCCATGAAGCCTTGGTTCTCCTCGAGAATCACTGTCCCGGCTTTGCCCTGATCACTCAGAATGTGGATGGGCTGCACGATCTTGCCGGCAGCCGCCATGTCATCAAGCTCCACGGCGACATCTGGACGCTGCGTTGCCAGCACTGCGGCACGGTGAAATCGGACCGCCGGGTGCCTTTGCCGGAGATTCCGCCTCGGTGTGCCTGCGGCGGGCTCCTGCGACCCGGCGTCGTTTGGTTCGGAGAGGCCTTGCCGCCCGCGGCTTGGCAAGCTGCCGTCGAGGCGGCTGAGTCTTGCGCGCTCTTCCTGGTGGTTGGCACTTCCGCCGTGGTTTATCCGGCGGCCGAGCTTCCCATGCTGGCTAAACACCGGGGCGCAAAGCTCATCGAGATTAATTTCGAGCCGACCGCCCTGACGCCTCTCGCTGATTACAGTTTCGTCGGAAAAGCGGGCGAGATGTTGCCGCAACTGGTGAGTTGATTCGATGCGTATCGGCTACTTCGACTGTTCTTCGGGCGTGGCTGGC
>DATBWB010000078.1 GCA_036514995.1 Candidatus Acidiferrales bacterium | reverse complement strand
ATCGCTGTCCTCTTCAAAGCAACCTCCTATGGAGCCCGCAGTGTAGGGGACATTTCTAACGAGGTTTGACACACTTGAGGGCGATACCCTTGACTCCGGGTTCATCTGGACGGATGATTTAGGAAAGCATGAGCGACCAGGAACGTAACCCCGACGCATCGGGGCGGGAACGCCGGCAGTCCAAAAGGCTCGAGTTGCCACTGGCCCTCGTGGTCCGGTTTTTCCGGCCGGACGGCAAGCGCACTGAATATCGGTGCGTGACCAGGGACATTGGCGAAGAGGGCGTCTATTTCTGGGCGGATCGCGGCATCACTGTCGGCCAGCGGTTGGAGTTGCAGCTTCCCCTGCCCAAGGAAGTTGTCGGGCAGGGTGCTGGCTCGGTGCGTTTCTTCGGGACTGCCCTGCGGGTGGAACAACCCGGCTCCCCGGACGAACCCATGGGGGTGGCCGCGCAACTCGAAGAACACGAGTTCATGGCGGCCGGCTAAGCCTCATCGGAAGCATCCCCGCCTATCTGAGAAACAGAAAATGGAAAAGAGAAAATAGAAATTGGGCAAGCCGCTTTTCTGATTCCTATTTTCCGATTTCTATGCTTGCAAAGAATTCCTTCGGGGGCAGACTAGCGGCGAGACACCCTTCGGCCTGCCGCTGTTCAATTCATGACGAGCCTTCAGTGCGAGCATGGTGTGTCTCTCGCCTGAAGATCACGCATTGCGTCTGGCCGTGGAACGGATCCTTTTGAGGAACGCCTTCTCGTCGAGACGGTACTTGAACGCTTTTCGGCCGTTGATGAAGACGACCGGGACCTGATCGTTGAACTCGTCCCGCAGAGCGGGATCAGCGTCAATGTTCACCTCGCGGTAGGAAAACACGACCGCCTCGCGCAGTCGTTCCAGTTGCGCTTTCACCACCTCACAGAGGTGACAACCCGGCCTGGTGTAGAGGACAACCTCAGCCGATCCTGGTTGACTCATGGAGGAAGTCAGTCAAGGCCTCGCCGCCGGTCCCCCAGTGCGGGAGTCGGTTGGGGCTTGCTGCCTGGAGATCTCGGCGGTCAAGTCCTGGAGACGCAGAACGCGTCCGCCGTGCCTGCGGGAGAAACGCTCCGCCTCATCGCGGTCACGGAAGGCCACCACGCTCGGCAAGCAGCGGTCGAACGCCATCATGAGCGGTTCTTGCTGCTCCTCGCGCCTGACGGGCGCGGCCGCGCACGGCGCTGCATCGCTCCCTTCGACGTAGGTGGCGTGTTCGGGAGCCAGAGTTTGAGCGGAGAGGTAATCCGTAACGCTGGCCACTTTAGTGACCGTCGCACCCTGTTGCTCGCCGGTCAGGATGCATCGCAGGCAACAGGCTTCAATGCGCTTGCTGCCGGAAGTCGCGATCACTCGCATATTTTGGTGGATGTGCCGCTGGCAGAACTGGCAGATTTCCTTTGAAGACGCCGCCCAGCGCTTGCCCCCATAGTAGGCAACGGCAACCAGACCGGCCAGCACAAAAACCCCGACGATGGACTGCTTCCGGATCACG
Source organism: Candidatus Acidiferrales bacterium (assembly GCA_036514995.1). Lineage (NCBI taxonomy): Bacteria > Pseudomonadati > Acidobacteriota > Terriglobia > Candidatus Acidiferrales > Candidatus Acidiferrales bacterium. The sequence continues at coordinate 4,717 of DATBWB010000078.1, read as the reverse complement.
GTCATCCTTGCTGCTTGCCTGAAACTCCCAACCGCGTCAACGACCGCTCGACACTATCCATAGGGAAGATCCTATTCTACTCCATCCGGTTCCCGTGGGCGGCTCATTTTCCCCAACCACCACGCACTCATTCTCCCTGCAATTGTAGGTTCCTGGGTTAGCCCGGCCAGCAAGGGACACATGCCCGCCTGAAGGCCGCTACTCCCGGAATGAGCGGCCTCTAGTGTTTGTGCGGCTTCGCTCCTGGCCTGTCTTGATGCGTGTGGGAACCTTTGTCCTTTTCGGCGTGACTGCCTGCTTCCGCCGCCTCTTGCATCCGCTGGATTTCCTCGGGTGTGATCCCCGGCAGGTGACGGATGAAAGTGACCAGATTCCAGATTTCTTCCGGGCTATCCTCTCCACCCCAGGCAGGCATCCCCGTAAAGCGCACGCCGTTGTGGATGATGTAATAGAGTTCGCCGTCGGCCAAATTCTGCGTTTGCGCGTCGGTCATATCCGGGGCCTTGGGATAGAGGTTGCGCCCGATGACGGTGTTGCCGCGGCCGTCGAAACCGTGGCAACTGGCGCAATGCTCGGCAAAATGCTCTCTGGCTGAGGCGAGATTCTCCGTGGTTGCCGGGTAAGGGTTCTTCAATTCCCTGGCGCCGGATGGCGTGGCAATCTTCCTGGCATGGCGGGCAAGGAATTGCTCGAACCGCGACGGTTTTTCGAGAGCGCTGAAACCATGCTGGCGAACCCACAGCACCAGGTAACCCACCCCGGCAAGCAGCACCATCACAATCAGCAACCGCGTTGTCCTCTTTGCCACTTAGCCTCCTTTTTCGCCCAGGCCGGCTGCCATAAGGCGACGTTTCATGGCTTCTTCTCTTCCGATGCAACTGCATGGGCGCCATGCTGCGAAGCGGAAAGCCGGCTCGTTTCGGCGGCGTCCCGCTTTGCGGGACTGGCCGATGGGCGCATCTGGTCGTTGAGCAAGGCTCCGTGCTCAATCAGCATCATCTGAAGCTGATCGAGCATCAGGCTGTGCTGGCGCATCGCATCACGCAGCTCATCCGGGTTATCGAGCGCCCGAAGTCGCTCGAAGTCTATCTGAACCTTGCTGGCCCACTGCTTCAAGCGTTCGAAATGAACCTTCACCGGTTGAAGAGCTTCGGCAAGCGGTTTTGCGGGAGGCTTGGCGCGTTCCGGACGGGCTGGCGACGCCTTCGGTTTCGGCATGGGCATCTGCTGGGCGGGCGCTAGAGCCGTCACGTGTCCTTCATGCTGAGCAAGACTAACTGCCGGCCCGCCAAGAACCAAGACCAGGAACAACCGTGCCGCGCATAACCGCTTCATGAATTCTCTCCCTATCCCGCGCCGCTTTGACATCTGCGGCGAGAAAAATTTCGCGCGAAACTACTCGCCTGTCCCGCTGGTGGCAGTGGCCTCCAAAGGGCTTGCCGAAACCATGCGTCGAGCGGCGAGGTCGCGCTTCGCCGGAAGGGGTTCGACTCCGAGCGAACGCGGCATCGTCCCTTCGGTCCGCCGCGGCGGACTCAGCGCAAACCCTTCGAGTCGAGCTGCCCAGATGGCTGCAACTACGGCGGGGACGTAATCCCGCGTTTCCGCGGGAAGGAGCTTCTGCCTGCTTAGCGACCAAAAATCCCGCGTTCTGCCCCGGCGGATCGCCTTTTCCACCCGCTCTTCCCCCGCGTTATAGGCGGCCAGCGCCAGGAGCCAATCACCAAAGCGCGCGCGAAGTTCTCGGAGATAGCGGGCGGCAACAGAGGCGGATTTCAACGGGTCCCGGCGTTCGTCCGTTCGACCGTCCACGCCCCGTACCGAACTGGTACGGGGCACGCGCAAGCCATAGCGCGAGGCAGTATCCGCTGCCAGTTGCCACATGCCCAGGGCACCCTTGCTGGAACGTGCTTCCGCCTGGAAGGCGCTCTCGACAAAGGCCACCCACACGAGCTCTCGGGGCACGCCTTCGGCTGCGAACGACTCCTCCACCGCTCCCGCATAGGCTCTGAGGCGTGCCCGGCCACGCTCGAGCCTGCCGCCGCCACCCTGTTGGAAATGGTCCAAGCCGTTGAGAACCGCTTCGTTCAATGGGATAAGCAAATCCGCGTTTGGGGGTGAATTCGCCAGAACAGAATCCTTGCGAACGAATCCGCCCTGGGAAGAGCCCACCAACGGCAGGCCACGATTCAACCGAGCTTCCTGCATCCTTGCCAACTGCTCGGTTACCGCCCGGTCGAGGTCATCCCGTAGGGCTGCGAAAAGTGCCGCCGGCTCCGCCTCGATGGGTGGCAGCTTGGGTTCATCCGCCGCCAAAGAGCGTAGAGGCAGGGTTAAGAGAATAAGAATAACCAGTATGGGTCTCATACCAAACCTGCTTCCGCTCGCCCTATCTCCTTTTTCACTTCAAAGTGCCATTTCCAGATGTCATAGATCGCGGGATAGACGATCAGCTCCATGAGGAACGAGGTGAAGATGCCGCCGATCATCGGCGCAGCAATGCGCTTCATCACGTCGGCGCCTGCCCCGGTGGACCACATGATGGGGACAAGGCCCATGAACATCACCGCCACCGTCATGAATTTGGGCCGCAGCCGCTTGACCGCTCCGTACACAATCGCCTCGCGCAAGTGCTCCTTCGTCTTCATCAAGCCTTTGGCGCGCCTCTCCTCATAGGCCAGGTCGAGATAGAGCAACATGAACACGGCTGTCTCGGCGTCCACGCCCATCAGCGCAATCAGGCCGACCCACACCGCGATGCTCGTGTTGTAACCGAGCAGGTAGAGAAGCCAGATGGCCCCGACGGCCGAGAAGGGCACCGCCAGGAGGATGATCATCGTCTTGGTCACCGAACGGGTGTTGAAGTAGAGCAAGAGGAAAATCACAAAGAGCGTGATGGGTACCACCAGCTTCAGGCGCTGATAGACGCGCTCCATGTGCTCGTACTGGCCGCTCCACACGAGTGTATAGCCCGGCGGCAATTGCACTTTCTCTCGCACCGCCTTTTTCGCGTCCGCCACATAGCCGCCCACATCGCGCCCGGAGACGTCCACGTAAACGTAGCCGCTCAAGCGGCCGTTTTCATCCCGGATCATGCCGGGACCTGACAGCAGCTTGATGTCGGCGATTTGGGCCATCGGAATTTGCGCCCCGCTCATGGTGGGAACCAGGGTGCGGCTGAGCCGGTCCACCGTGCTGCGGTAATCGCGCAGGTAGCGGACATTGACCGGATAGCGTTCCCGGCCCTCGACCGTGGTGGTGATGTTCTCCCCGCCGACCGCCGACATGATGACCATCTGCGCCTGTGCGATCGTGAGGCCGTAGCGGGCCAGTTCCTCGCGCTTCAAATTAAAATCGAGGAAGTAGCCGCCGGTGGTCCGCTCGGCAAACACACTGCGCGTCCCCGGCACGTTGCGCAGAACCTCTTCGAGATGTGTGCCGAGTTCTTCAATGCGTTTGAGGTCCGAACCAAAAACCTTGATCCCCACCGGAGAGCGCACTCCCGTGGTCAGCATGTCGATGCGGTTCTTGATGGGCATCGTCCAGATGTTGCTCATCCCGGGTAGCCGCAACGCCTCATCCAGGCCGCCGGGACCATAGATCAGTTCCTGCGTGCTCTTGTGATCTGGCCAGGCGCGACGCAAAATCCTTTGCAGCCACTCCGGCGCCCAACTCGAATACCAGCGCGGAATCTTTGGCCACTCCATATGAGGTTTGAGGACAACCACTGTTTCCACCATCGAGAAGGGGGCGGGATCGGTGGGGGTCTCGGCGCGGCCGATTTTGCCGAAGACTCGCTCCACCTCAGGGAAGGTCATCAAGATCTTGTCGCGAATCTGCAAGATGCGGCCCGCCTCGGTCACCGAGATGCCCGGCATGGTGATGGGCATATCCAGCAGCACGCCCTCGTCGAGCGGGGGCATGAACTCCGAGCCCAGCCGGAAAAAGACAGGAACGGTAAGCGCCACAACGAGCACTGCCAATGTGATGGTCGCCCAGGGATGCCGCAGGACGAATTCCACCACCGGATGATAAATTTTCATCAGCGGGCGGCTGATGGGATGCTTCTCTTCGCTATGAATTTTCCCCACGAGCACCGCATTGGTGAGCTTGGCCAGCCAACGGGGGCGGAAGGTGAATCCCTTCATGTGAGTGAACAGCAATCGAATGGCCGGATCGAGCGTGATGGCCAACACGGCGGCGATCACCATCGCGAAGTTCTTCGTAAACGCCAGCGGCTTGAAGAGCCGCCCTTCCTGCGCTTCCAGCGTGAAGACCGGCATGAACGATACGGCAATCACCAGCAGCGCGAAGAAGCTCGGCCCGCCCACCTCCTTGACCGCGCTGATGACGACACTATGGAAATCGCCGGGGCGGCCCTCCGCGTCCCAGTGCTCAAGCTTCTTGTGCGTTTGCTCGACCACCACAATGGCCGCGTCCACCATGGCTCCGATGGCGATCGCGATGCCGCCCAGCGACATGATGTTGGCCGTGATCTCCATCCCGTACATGGGAATAAAAGAAATGATGATGGCGACCGGGATGGTGATAATGGGAATGATGGCGCTCGGGATGTGCCAGAGGAAGATGAGGATCACCAGGCTGACAATGATCATTTCCTCGATGAGCGTTCCTTTCAAGTTTTCAATGGAACGCTCGATCAGGTCTGCCCGGTCGTAGGTCGTAACGATCTTCACGCCGGGAGGCAGGCTGGGTT
>DATBWB010000077.1 GCA_036514995.1 Candidatus Acidiferrales bacterium | reverse complement strand
GATTCGGTGGCTGTCATCCTCGACCCGCCCATTGCCCTTTCGCAGACGCCGGATCGGGACTTGTACCGGCTGGCAAATCTCATCAACGAGCGGTTGAGCCTGAAGTTTGGAATGAACCAAGCTGGAACGTTCTGGAAGGCGGACAAGCTCACGGCTTGGATGAAGGCGTGGTATTTGGTGGGAGTACCAGTCTAAGCGTCGAAGAGACAAAGAGACAAGCAGATTCCTCGCTGCGCTCGGAATGACAAGCGGGGAGCATGAGGTGAAAGATGGCAGTGGTAGGGGTTTTTTCAGGTGAAGTATTCACATCGCTCAATGCGGTCACGGCGGTGGGTGCGGGGGATGTGGCAGCAGTCAGCGGAGTGAACCCGCTGGGCGGTGTGCCGCGCAAGATTGCTTGGGAAGTGCGGGTGACAGGCGCGCCCACGGCGTTGCAGGTGGACCTTGAAGGCTCTCTCGACAACACGAACTGGTATCAGATTGACACCTACAACGTGGTGGCGAACACGCTCCGGGAAGTGACTCAGCGTGGGGCGAAGTTTATCCGGGCGCGGCTGGTGACGCTGACGGCCGGGACTTCGCCAACGGTAACGGCACGGATACTGCCGTAAGGCGGCACACATGGCCCGAACTTTCACTTTTTCCGTGGACAATGTCGGAAATCCCGAGCCGGTAACGGCCCAAGGGCCCTGCCGAAAGATCATCGTCCGTGAGCAGGGCGCTGCGGCCACGACAGATTATTTTGTGCGGCAGCCCACGGCAACTAGTCCCCAAGTACGCAAGGTGGCCGGCGAAAGCACGCTGTTTGACGCAGGCGAGGGGAATCTTTCCCAGACGGGGCAGATTGTGGGGTACGTCGAGACGGTGACAGGAACGGTGACGTTCAGTCAGGAAGAAATGGAATGAAAACCCTCAAGGACTACCTGATTGAAGGCGCGCGGGAAGATTTGATTCCGCTGATGGATGAGTGGACAAAATGCCCGCTAAGTGTGTCCGCTCCGATTGCCCTCGAAGTTGCAGGACAGCATCCAGAGCTTTCTCCCGAAGAAGCTGCCGAACGCGCTGGCTACCGTTGGCTGACGATGAAGTATCCCCCTATTACCCAGCAAGTGCAGGAATCCTCTCAGGCGGTGGCGAAGATTCTCCAGGCATACCACCTGCCGAAATGGGCGATCATCGCTTGGGGCATGGTGGTATTGCTTCTTTTAGGCGCGATCCTAGCGCGAAGCGAGCCGAAGCCGCATTTCGCCTTCACGATCCCGCAGGGCACTCTCTATCAGATTGGCGGCGGACCGTTCGTTCGTGTCCAGGACGAGGGTACGACCATCAAGACCTGGGCGGCAGGCATGGCGGTGTTTAACTTTACTGGCGGAGGGATTACCTGCACGGCGGCAGGCAGTACCGTAACTTGCAACGTGCCTACGGGCGGGGGTGGGGCCAGCTTGGACGCGATCACAGCGGCTTTGGCCGCGGCCACCATCAATAACGGCGACAACGCTATTGTCTGGAATTGGTCGCTTACCACGGCTGACAAGATTGCCTTCAAATTTGGCGAGAACGTGGCTTCGACGGCCACGGGCACACCGATCCTGCTCAACATCCAAACGCTTGCTGCCTCGACTGCACACCCGTTTCAAGCCACGGCGCGGGGCACAGCGAACGGCATCCGGGTGGATGCGGCGACCGGCCTGTTGGCTGCTATCGGCACAGGTGGCATCCAGGCGAGCGACCTGGTGGCAGCCTCGGCCGTGGTAGCTGATGGTGAGATTGTATCAGCCTACTCCGGCGTCGGGGCCTGCGCCGCGAACACCTGGGCCTCCACGCTCACCCGGAACGCCGCGCCGACCTGCACGCAGCCGGGATTCTCGAATTTATCGGGCTCGGCCGCGCGTGGACAGCTTCCTGCCCAAGTTGTTTATGACGATGAAGCGAATACCTACGGGGCATTCCTGCAAAACTTCACCTCAGCTAGCCTGCGGATTCCGAATGGCCTGACCGACCCGGGCACTTGCACGGTCGGCGACATCTTCATGGATACGGACGCAGCGGTGGGGGCTCGCTATCGGCTCTGCACGGCACTCAACACTTGGATTTCGATTGATAACCCATTTGGAGCAGCGATAGACGACGCCGAGCTTGCCTCTAACTATTCGGGTATCGGTTCCTGCACCAACCAAGTAGTCACGGCCACGGTTGACAACGCTGCGCCAACTTGCGCAGGCGTCTCAAGCGCCATGATTTCAGATGGGGTCGTGGCCTCTGCTGACCTTGCCACGGCCAACAAAACCGACACGAAGAGCATGGTTCTGTTTGACCCTGTGACGGGCGACAGCGGGCGAATTCAATGGGAGCCGGGTAAGGCGATCACCATCACGCGAGTCTATTGCTCAGTCAAGGCCGCAACCTCGGTCACGGTCAATCTCAACAAGCGCGTCGAGACGACGCCGGACACGGCTGGGACGGACGTACTTTCGGCTGGCCTCGTTTGCGACACGAACGCGCAGACTTCTTGTGCCTCGGGCTGCGATGTAGCGACCATCACCAGCGCGGGCGTGACGGCCCGGCAGATTGCGGCGCTGACCATATCAGCCGTAACCGGAACGCCGGACACGCTGCGCGTCATCGCGGAGTACACCGTTGACTAAACGACGTACAAAAGCTCTCTTGCTTGCCTTGGTGGTGTTTAGTGCGACCGTGCTCCTTTGGGCGCTCACACGGTCAGATACTTTCACTCGCGCTGATTCCAATAGCCTGGGTGCCGACTGGACGCGCATCTTCGGTGAAGGTGCTTTCGACCTCGGCATCTTCTCGAACCAAGTTGATACCAATGGGACTGGCAATTCGACGGGCGCGTATTGGAGTGCCGATACCTTCGGTGACAACCAGTTCTCCGAAGTTACAATGGTCATTCTCGCAAGCGGGGTTCAGAGCGCCTTCACGCGGAACTCAACCACGGCCCGCACGCGCTACGAGTTCGGCCATGATACAAACAACTTCAACGCCAGACGGCGGTTTTGGAAGTATGTGGCTGGAACTCAGACCTCACTGGCGGACTGTGTGCCGAACCAGGTTGCGGGGAACATCATCCGGCTCGAATCGGACGGCTCGACCCATACATTCAAGGTAAACGGCACCGCCGCCAGTTGCAGCCCGTTCACGGACGCTGCCATCGCCAGCGGCAAGATTGGGATTCGCGCCCTGCACAATACGGCGAATGTGGCGATTTTGGATACTTGGAGTGGCGGCGATCTAGGAGTGGCAAGAAGAAGAAATGCGCTCGTTATCTCCTGGATTTTCGGTTGGCTGAACGGAATGATCACGCGGCCTGTCCGCGCCCAAGTCACCTTCACTAGGCTCTATCTTGCGCCAGTTGAGACTCGCACCAATCCGCAAGGCGATACGGTGCGTGTGGTGAAATACGAAGGCGATTTCTGCGCTGTCTCCTGCGGCACGATGGACTTTGGGTTCGAGCCGGTGATGCTCGTAGGGGCAACCGTGGACGGGGCGACGGATGCGACTCTGACCGCGAATGCCGACGTGGTGGCGCTGCCGGTGAACCTTGACGTAAACCTGACCGCCGCAGAAGTGACGGCGGTGCAAGCCAAACTCGAAGCGGTCAACATCCCCGCTGGCTGGGTGACGACGAGCCTCACTTGGCGGCAACTGGTAAGGACGATTGTGGCGATGTTCCAGTTTGCCCAGCGATACAACGGAGTGGCCGGGAACGTGCGGCTCTTTCCGACCGGCGTGACGCTCTCGACGCGCTGGAATCAGCTTTCGCCGACGGTGCAGACGAACCTGACGACTACGGCCACGTCGCTCGGTTACTCGACCACCGGCCTGAGCGGCACGACCACGCTGCGGACTGTCTTGAAGAATATGGCCGACCAGTGGGGCAGTCGACCAATCTTTATCGGCGGGTTGGAAATCTGAGAGGTGTTGTGACCCCGTACCGTCCTAAGCCAACGGGAAAAGATCTCTGTATTTTAAGGGGAGGTACGGGGTTGTGATGGAATTCCTATTCGGCCTCCTTACCGTTCTCGGCGCTATTCTCATCTGCGGCTTCGGTGGCGCTCTTGTTTTGTCGTTGTGGGAATGGTTGCGAGATTGGCAATGATGCGAGACGTAAGTAACTATAGGGGCGGTCTTAAGACCGGCCCCTACTCTGGTCTTGGCGGCCTCAGCCGTCGAGCGGTCTTGCGCTTCGAGCACGAAGCGATACGAGACGCGATGAGGAATCCAGAATGTCTGCCGATGGAGACGACGCATTTGCTGTGGACGCCGGAAAAGGGCTTGGAGATAAAGTTCGACGCTGATTGTCCGTTTTGCGACTGAGATGGCTGGCCCCGTACCTGGGTACTTAGGTACGGGGCTGGGCGGGATATTTGCTGCCATGACCTCAGAACCCTAAGATGCCCATTTTGTTGCGAAAAATCGAGAGTGTGCGACTCAAGAATCCTGAACTTTACGAGGACTTGAAGCACCTTCAAGGGTACATCAACCGCTTGGAAGCGAGGGTGGGTGTAGCAGGAGTGTCTGAACCCTTGCCAGCGGGACAGAAGCCGCTGGCGGCGCCGGATCCGCCGGCGGGGATCTCCGTTACCGGGCAGGACGGGCATTTTCGCGTCACGATTACCCCGCACGCTAACCATGCCGGGAAACAGGTAGTCTATGGCATCGAGGCGGGCGATGATGCGGCGTTTTCGGTCACGGCGACCTTGAAGGTCACGACCTACGGGCCAGACCAGCGGACGTATTGGGACATCACCCTGCCCAATGTGACGAAATACTGGCGGTGTTGGGCCGAGTTCAAGCAATCGGACAAAAGCGGCTATGTGTATTTCCTCGGAAGCTGCGGGCCGCTGGGAGTGAATTCTGGGGTGTTGTCTGCGGCATCGGCAGCCAACCGTTTGCAACGCTCGACCAACAACGCCATTTTGAATGCTCAGTACATTTCGAGCGGCAGTGCGTTGGCGAATGGGCAGACGTCGAATGGCACCCCGACCATCAATTGGGCAGCGTTCACGATCCGTTATGCTGGGGACACCAAGACAGTATCCGTGCCGCTCGGCAAGATCGAGGGCTTGGCAGCCAATACGAGATATTTCCTAGCATGGGATACGGCCACAAGCACAATGAAGTTTTCCACGCTGGCGCAGGATGTGACGCCCGATACCTATTTTGGGATCAGCGATGCGACCACACCGGCCACTCTGGGCGGGGCGGGAACTCCTGGTGGCGGTGGGGGCGATGGCGGCGGGGGTGGCGGTGGCTGCGTGGCGGCGGGCACGCTGATTGACACCGAGAGGGGGCGCGTTCCAGTCGAGCAGTTGAAGCTCGGTGACATGCTCGTTTCACCGCTTGGCAAGTGTAGGGTACGGAAGGTGGGCATGTTCCCAGCCCAGAGACTTGTGCGCGTGCGGGACGGCTTTCGAGAACTCATCTGCTCGCCATCTCATAACCTAGTGTTGAAACCGGAGCAGATTGACTTGATGAACGTGGAGCTTTTGGATGTGACTGGCCCGGTCTATTACATTGAGGCCGAGGAGCCGCACGTCTATCTGGCAAATGGATTCTTGAGCCACAACAAGCTGATGCTCTTATGACCGAAGCTCTCATTCTCCGCAAGGAAATAGACGCTGAGCACTGCCGCGTTTTTGTCGAAATGGAGGCGGTGGAGAAGGATGCAAAGGGGAACGAAATCGCACGGGGTGGGTTACAGCAGTTCTATCTGGATTGCTCCCAGCCGGTCGATGTGGCTCGATGGCTCGAACAGGGCAAGGCTGATGTCGTGAAGCGGTTCGAGCAATTCCAAGCTAATGCCCGGAAGTTGGTGGGAATCTGAGTTTGCGTATTCGAGCGTATCAATCGAGCGACCTTGCTGAGCTGGAACGCATCCACCAGCAACAAGCGCTGGGCTACGAGTTTCCCAATCTGGAGCATCCGCTCTATTTCGTCAACCTGGTGGCCACAAGCGACCGGGGACGCATTCTTGGAGCATTGATCTTTCGTCTGACAAGCGAAGTCATGGTGCTACTTGACCCGGGACTGAATCGGGTCACCGCTGGGCTGGCCATTCACAAAATGGCGGAGCGAGGTGAGACCGAACTGCTGGTAAAGGGCATGGATGAAGTCCACGCTTTTGTTCCCCGGAAGCTTTGGATCTTCGAAAAACATTTGCGTGCGATCGGCTTCCGTCGAGGGAACCGAAATTTCCTTTCGTATTACAAGCAATTGTCCAACCGAGACAGATCTGCACAGGACGGAGGAACGTAGCTATGGGGCGAGGCGATCGACAGAAGCAGTTTGAGCTGCAACGTCAGGAGCTCGATTTCTTGAGGGGCCTGACACAAAAGGAGACAGCCGAAAGAGAGCGCGGCAGGGCATCGCTGGCGCCCCAGTTTGAGAAGATTCTCGCGCAGCCCGGGTATGCGCCAGAACAGCAGGCCGCGATTCGCGGCGCCACGCTGGAATCGCTGGGTGGGGTGTTCGATGCGCTGCAGCAAGCTGCAAAAAACCGAGTGGCTCGAACCGGCAACGCAGCCGGTTTCAATGAAACATTGGAAGAACTCGGACGGGAGCGGGCCAGGAGCCAGAGTCAGGCAGCCCGGCAAATCGAAGGCAATTTTGCGGACGTTGCCCTACAGCAGCGTGATAAGGCACTGCAAGGACTGGGCCGGGTGTTTGGCATCGATACTGGCCTGCTCAGCTCCATTCTGGGTAGTCGCCTTGGGGTTTTGAACCTGGGTACGCAGCTCGCCGGCAGAGGTGGGGGCCTGTTCGACCGCGCGCTTGGAGGATTCCTGGGAGGCCTTGGTGGCTCTCTAGGCAGACTATTCTAGTTGGCTTGGAGGCCGGCGGCGACCGAGGTGGTTCTGTTTCCCCACTCTCTCAAAAAGCCCACCGGGAATCAACCAAATGGATTTGACATTTGAGCAGCGAGTGATCGATCGGCTAGCCCGAATCGAGACGGAAGTACGCTTCCTACGCACCGAGCTGATTGGAGACGGCCAACCAGGGAAGTTGGCGCTCATGGAGCGGCGCCTCCGGCAGGTCGAAGGGCAAGCAGAGCGACAAGCTGGGCTTGTGGGCGCGATCGCCGCGATCGTCGGTGGGATGGTGAGCGCAGTGGTAGGGTGGCTTCGTGGAAGCAACTGAAGAGGAGCGTACGTTTCACCATGGCGTATCCGAAGGAGCTGGTTGTACTAGCGAAAGAACATGCCAGCCGCTATGACCTTGACCCGTGCCTCGTCTGCGCCGTGGTGGAGCAGGAGTCTGGCTGGAATCCTTACGCAATCCGGGTCGAGCGGCGCTTCTGGCAGCAATATGGCGAGGTCTACCGGCAGCGTTACCCGGAGCTGCTTTGGACTAGATACCCTGATCTGTTCGCGGCGAGTTTCGGGCTTATGCAAGTGATGTACCCGGTTGCTGTGGAGCACGGCTTCCGCGGGAGATTTCCGACGGAGCTGTGTGATCCGCGCGAGGGTTTGAACACGGGTTGCAAAATTCTTCGGGCCAAGATGGACGCAACGAAAGACTCCGTTGAAGAGGCCCTGTTGCGTTGGAACGGGGGAGGCCGCCCCCAGTATCCGGCCGAGGTTCTTTCGAGACTCAGCCACTATACGTTTGATTGAGGGATCAAAGGATGTGGGAGAAGCTGGCGTTTGTCAATCTGGCGGTAAGCAATCTCTTCCTGTGGCTCGTTCTGATTCGAAAAGTCTTTGCATTTGATGCTGTGGAATTCCTGCGGCGGGCTTACTCCCAAGAGACTGGCCCGGGGTCGCCCTCAAGCGCGCGAATTAACGGCGCTCTTGTCATCATGACATTTGTTGGTCTGAGCGTCTATTTGACGATTCAGGGCGGCGCTTTTCCGGACCTGGATCGATGGTGGGTGCCTTTCACACTGGTGGCGGGACTCTATGGCTTGAACCAATTGCCGGCCATACGTTCGGCAGCGAATGGGGGTAAAAATTGAAAGCGAAGGGACTTGCAGTGGTGGGCATAGTGGCGATGTTTGGCTTGGTGGTGATCTTTGCAAGGATTAGCCACCGCAACCAGTCACAACAGGTCGAGCAGCTTCTTGCAGAGTTTTCCCGGGAACGAGCCACTCACGACGAAGAGGATCGTCAGCGCTGGCAAAACTATCTAAGCCTGGCAAATCAATCTCGAGCCCGGATTGAGGATATGGCCAAGGCGATCCAGCAGCTTCGCAGCCGGGAGGAAGAAATCCGCCTGGGCATCGGAAAGGTGGCGGAGCAACGCAAAAAAGAGGAATCGCGCGTGGCTTCGGAAGAGGTCGGGCAAATCGCGGTAAGGATTCAGGAGACGCTTGGGCTTGCCGCGTTGCCGCCCGAAGAAGACGGGGGCCTGTTCTTTCCCTTGCCTCTGACTCGCCAGTTGGCCCTATTCGCCATCGGCTGCCGTGCGGATAAGGCCGAACTAGCCCTGCAACGGCAAGAGTGTCAGAACCTCCGCGGTCAGTTATCCGTCAAGGAAAGCGAGCACGCCGAATTGCAAGGTATGGTGAAGACAGCCGAAGCAGCTCTGGGCAGCGAAAAGGCGGCGCGACAACGCGAAGCGGAAGAATGTCAGAGAGTGGTAAAGAGTGTGGCCAAAGCGGCTCGCAGGGGATTCTGGGGAAAGGTCTGGGACCGCACCAAGGTCGTGCTGGCTTTCGGGGCGGGAACAATCGTAGGTCGGCTGGCTCACTAACTGGAAGCTGGAGATTGGAAGCTAGAAGCTGGGAGATCTAGCCTCCAGCCTCGAGCCTCTTGGAGGTATCATGACCTGGTTGGTTTGGACGCACGTAATCGCGTTTGTAGCGGGCGCCGTGCTATACGGTCTTTACGCACGCAAGATCAAACTGTGGACGCAAGAGGAGCTCGAAAAGCTGCGGCTTAAGTTTCGCTAGAGATGGTGCCGGGGCATCCACCCTACGCTACCTCGACCTCGGCGCTGTGGTAGCCGGTGGCACCCTCCGGCCCCGGGCTGCGCTCGGGTCCCTTTTCACTTCGCTCGCGCTCCTGGATCATCTCACGCAGCTTGACTTCGCCCAGCCTTCGCCATTGTGCGGGAACGCGAAATCGGCACGCTCGAACAAATAATGGTCACCCCGATTCGCCCACTCGAGTTCATCCTGGGGAAAACCCTCCCCTTCTTTCTGATCGGCCTGGCCGATGCCGCTCTGATAGCGCTGGTTGGCACGCTGTGATTTCACATTCCGTTTCGGGGCCAGATTGCGGTCCTAATGCTGGGTGCGGTTCTCTTCTTGCTCTGTATTCTGGGCGTGGGTTTGTTCATCTCCACCGTCTCCGCGACCCAGCAACAGGCCATGCTTTCGGCCTTTTTCTTCAACCAGCCCGCGATAGTCTTTTCGGGGTTCGGCCTTCCGATCAGCAGTATGCCTGAGGCTCTTCAGTGGCTCTCCTACCCAGACCCATTGCGCCACTTTCTCCTGGTCATCCGCAGCGTGTACCTGAAGGGCATGGGCTTGGAAGTGCTTTGGCCCGACATGCTGACGATGGCAACTATCGGCGTGGCGTTACTGTCCGTCAGTGTCGTCCGCTTCCGCAAGTCCCTGGATTGTGGTTCCCGCTGTTTTGCTACGGCGGCGTGTGGATAATCGCGTCACCTCTTGTGCCACAACTCCCAGAACTGCCGCACCGTCGCCGGCGCATGGCCGGCGTAGTGGTTGTTCGCATAGCCAAAGATCGCAATGCTGCGCTGGTTGAACGTCCGGCAGGCTTCCACCCACTCCTCAAGGTCTCTACGCCGGTTTACAATCACCTTGTCCCAGGTCTTTGTCCTCTCCTCGATTGTTTTCCTGTCGCCCAGCCAACGAATGTAGGTGAAATCGCTCGTGACGGGGTCGATGCGCGCCAGCAACTCCGCGGGCCGTGGCATCCACGGATGGTCTATCAGCCCCAGCGCCACCCTGCGTTCCCGTAGCACCTCGAGGAGTTTTGGTCCGATCCAGCCTTTATTGCGAATTTCAACCGCGAAGCGATGGGTCTTTGGGAGTTTCTTCAAAAACGGCGCCAGCCGCTCCAAGAACCCGTCCACACTGGAAAAGGCCTGCCGGTTGAAATACGGGAACTGGAGTAGCAGCGGCCCCAGCTTCTCCCCGAGGGGCTCCATCGCCGCCAGGAATTTCTTGGTTTCGTCATCGCAATCCACCAGGACCTGCTCGTGGGTGATGGTCTGTGGCACCTTGGCCGCAAAGACAAACCCCGGCGGCGTCTTGGCGTACCAGTTTCGCGTCGTCGTCGCGCTGGGGATGCGATAGAACGTGCTGTCCACTTCCACCGTGTCGAAGTGCTGGGAGTAGTAGCTCAGGTAGTCGCTCGGCTTGAGCTCCGCTGGATAGAATGTCCCCGGCCACCCCGCTGCCGTAAACGCCGAGGTCCCGATCCAAATCGTCTTCCGCTCATTCATGGGCAAATAAATTCTATCCCAGGGAGGTACCTCGCGGCTAAAAAGGACGGCATCCAGACAGGAGGTCTCCGCCTCGAGCTCGTCTCATACAACGAGGATTGACCGACAGAATTGCGGAAGGAACGGCAGTTTAAAGCGCCGCAAATGGTGGACGTGAGTGGTCTCACTCCCAGTCCCGATGGCATCCGGACGAAGAATCTTATGCCGGGATGCTTCACTGGCCGCGTCACACTACGACGCTTTGCAAAGGTTGGGCACCGCGCAGGTCCGCCAGCGGAAGACTTGGCCCCGACAGGCTGGGTTTGAGAGGGATGGTGCCGGGGGACGGAATCGAACCGCCGACGCCAGCCTTTTCAGGGCTGCGCTCTACCTCTGAGCTACCCCGGCATTGCACAAAAAAAGCATTCTAGAGATGGCTTCTAGGGAAGTCAAGAAAGCGGAAATGAGTTTTCCGCTTTCAGTGCAAGGACTCGTCGAATTCTTTGTAGTAGTCCGGCTTCTTGAGGACTTCGCGAGGTTTCGTGCCATCGGCAGGGCCAACGATTCCATCCTGCTCCATCATGTCAATGAGCCGCGCGGCGCGGCCGTAGCCAATCCGTAACCTCCGTTGCAGCGTGGAAGTGGATGCGCGGCCCATCTCGCAAACCACCCGCACCGCATCGTCATAGAGCTCATCGTGATATTCCTCGAGAGGAGCTTCACTCTCCTCGGCTGCTTCCTCTTCTTCTCCATCCTTCGCAAATTTCAAAAACTCCTCGTGGTATTGCGGTTTGGACTGGGCCCGCCAGAAGTCGCACACGTGTACGATCTCGCTTTCCGTGACCAACGGCCCGTGGAGCCGGTGGAGCCGGGCGGAACCGGCGGGGAGGTAGAGCAGGTCGCCGTTGCCGAGCAGCGATTCAGCCCCGTTGGCATCCAGGATCGTGCGCGAGTCTACTTTTGTGGCCACCCGAAACGACATGCGCGCCGGAAAATTCGCCTTGATCAGGCCGGTGATCACGTCCACCGACGGCCGTTGTGTCGAAAGGATTAAATGGATTCCCACCGCCCGGGCCATCTGCGCGATGCGAGTGATGGACTCTTCCGGGTTGGGCTGATCAATCATCATGAGATCGGCCAGCTCATCAATCACGATGACAATGTACGGCAGGGGAGCATGTTCTTCGTCGTCTTCCAGATCGGAAAACAGACTGAGCGTTTGGTCGCCTTTGAACAGGGCATTGTATTGTTCGATATTTCTTACCCCACGCTGCGCCAGGAGTTTCAACCGGCGTTCCATCTCTCGCGTCGCGTTTCGCAGGACGTTCGCCGCCAGCCGCGCATCGGTGACAATGGGCGTGAAGAGATGAGGCACGCCCTCATAGAGTCCAAGCTCCAGCCGCTTGGGATCAACCAGAATGAATTTCACCTCCTCCGGCGTCGCCTTGTAAAGCATGGATAAGATCATCGAGTTGATCATTACGCTTTTCCCGGAACCGGTCGAGCCGGCAATCAGCACGTGAGGCATCAAGCCCAGGTCAGCGACGCGGAGGTGGCCGGTCAAATCCTTGCCAAGAGCAAGCGTCAGTTTCGAGGACGAGCGGTTGAACTCAGGAGACTCAATGATCTCGCGGAGAAAGATGGTTTCGCGATGGAGATTGGGAACCTCGATGCCTACGGTCGCTTTGCCCGGCAAGCGCTCGATAAGAATAGACTCGGCGCGCAAAGCCAGGCAAAGGTCATCGACGAGACTGGCAATGCGGCTATATTTGATGCCCGCCTCCGGCTTGAATTCGTAAGTGGTCACTACTGGACCGGGATTTACTTGTGTAACCGTGCCTTTTACCCCAAATTCTTCGCATTTGGAGATGATCGTTTGCGCTCGATCCTTTAGCTCGTTTTCCTCCAACCGACCCGTGTGCTCCGGTGCGCGAAGAAGCGTCGGCGACGGTAGCCGGTAGCTGGAAGTCGCCCTGGCGATTTTGGGCGTAATTTTCGTTGCCATGAGCGCCTCTGTTTCCAGTTCGTCCCGCTCTTGTTCAGGCCGGAGAAGGATCGGTTTAGGTCTGATCATTTCAGCAACTGCGCCTGCTAGCCGGGTGACAGGCGCTTCGCCACGCTCCACGCTGGCACCGGCTCGCGACCCTTCTATCTGTAAAGCCTTCCGCTGGGCTCGTGTTTCTCGCCACCGGCGGAGACGCTGCCGCATCGGATCGAAGACAGCGACTTGCTTGCCCAGCCAGGCCTGCGTTGTCGCAAATGAAAAGCGAGTGCTCAGAAAGAGCCCTACAAAGAGGCCGCTAAGAGTTATTAGATAGGCTCCGGCTGTGTTGACTGCGTGTCGGAGCCACCCGGCCAACAGGATGCCCGTAAGGCCTCCTGGAGCCAGTTGGGCCTTCAGGTGCGGAGTGTAGGGAAACAAGGTCAAAAGAGAGTCAAGCGAAAGGAGGAGGAGCAGCAGACCGATGATCTTGGCGTTGCCCGAATGGATCTGCCGCCCCTGAAACCATCGCAACCCAAAATAACCAATCGCCACGGGTAGGAGAAGAACTGGGAAGCCAAAAGCTTGAAACAGCGCGTCCGCCAGATATGCACCCACCAACCCGATCCAGTTCTGAGCTGGTTCGGAATCGCGAACGGCCCCCACAGTGTTTAGCGAAGGATCGCTCGGGCGGTAGGAGAGAAGGCTGAGGGAAACCACCAACGCCGCAGCCAGGACAAGGAATCCAATCAGTTCGTTCAGCCGTCGATTTTCCGTAGGAGTGTAAAGGCGCACCGCACACATCTCCGCTGGGGAAGAAGCAGAAGTACCTCTCCCTCTGGCTAGGCTACCATTCTCGCTTGGAGGAGCACGAGCAGTAGGATCAGTGTACCAAAGATGACCCGGTAGTAAATGAAAATTTTCAGGGTGTGCGTTTGCAGGTAGCGCATCAGAAAGGCAATGACAAGGTAGCCCGAGATTCCTGAAACCACCACACCGGCCACAAAGGGCAACCGCATGTCCGCGGGAAGGCCGGCATGGCGAAGATCAAAGCCTTCCTTCAGAGCAGCCCCGGCGATGATGGGAGCAGAGAGCAGGAACGAATACCGGGCTGCTGTCTGGCGTTCCATCCCGCGAAAGAGGCCAGCGGTGATCGTGGCTCCAGACCTGGACACACCTGGAACGATCGCAAACGCCTGTGCTACACCGACCACCACTGAATCACACAATCCAGTTTCAGGCAACCTCTTGGCTAGCCGCGCCATTTTCTCAGCCCAACCCATGAGGAGACCAACCGCAATCATGGCCAAGCTGATGACGATCGGGCTCCGCAATACATCCTCAGCATAGCGTTCGCCGAAGTAGCCTGCCGCCGCCGCGGGAAGTGTGGCCAAAACCAAGTACCAGAAGAGAGACGGTCGGTAGTGGTTCGTGCCATCGCTCACTTCGCGAAATCCCAGGCCCGCTCGCAGCAGCGACAGCCAGGTTCGGAAAAAATATCCCATCACCGCGATGAGCGTGCCCACGTGAAGCGCGACGTCAAAGGTAAGCCCCGGATCCTCCCACCCCGCCAGCCATGGGAACAATGCCAGATGGGCGGTGCTGCTGATGGGCAAAAACTCAGTAAGACCTTGAACAATTCCTAGAACAACAGCCTGGTAGAGCGGCACTGGGCGATCTCCTTGTGGAACAGTTAGGACTTGCGGGGCCCGACCTGCACCAATGCTTTCTTCATCAGAAAGGCGTCCGCGCGACCACCATAGTAGTGGCCAATCCGCCTTTGAATGGCGTACCCGTTCGCTTTCCAAAACTCGATGCCGGTCAGGTTACCCACTGCGGTTTCGAGGTTCACGGAAAGAACACCTTGTGAAGCCAACCACTCCTCGCCTGTCTCGAGGAGGCCATGGCCGATGCCGCGACGTCGATAGGATTCTAAGACATCCAGGGTGATGATGTGCCCGCGTTGAGCAGTCTTTTTTTGCACCGTTACGAATCCCACTATCTGCCCCTCCCAGGCCGCCACAAAAGTTTTTGTCCCCGGTCCGTAGAGAAAAATCAGCAGAACCGGGCGGGAATACGCAATAGGCGGCGGATAGCACGCTTGGTCAATGGCATAGAGTTCCTCGAACTCCTCGGCGCGGAACGCCCGAATTTCAAGTCGGTCCGAGATACTTGCCCTACCCGATCGGAAGAATTCTCCGTATGCTGCCAGGACGATCGTGCATTTCCGCCCCCTGACTCTCAGCGACTTCTCCACTTGACATGCTTGGCAAAGGGGGGGCGGGCACCGCCGGTACCCTTCGTGGCAAGCCAAGATTTCTACTGGGAAGCGGTTGGAGTGACACTAGATCTCCAAAATGACCGGCAACACCAAAGGTCGCTTGGCTGTTTCTTTTGCCAGATAGCGTCTCAGATCAACCCGAATTTTTTCCTTGATTACTCCCCAGTCGGTCTTTTCTTCAAGGCTTGATTGCGCGATAGTTCGAAGAACGACGTCTCTGGCCATCGCTAGGAGTCCATCGCTTGCGTCGGGCGGCAAAAAGCCCCGCGCCACAATTTCGGGAGTTCCTTCGACTTGCCCGGTGTGTTTGTCAATCGCGATGATGGGCACCACAATTCCATCAGCCGAAAGGTGTTGTCGGTCGCGGATGACAACCTCCTCAATTTCCTCCAGCGACCCTGAATCCACAAAAACCCTCCCCGCCGTTATCGGCTCCCGCCGGAAGGCTCCTTCCGAGGTGATTTCCAGAGCTTGCCCGCTCTCCATCAGAATAACCTGCCGCGAGACACAATGCATTTGCTCGGCAAGCTGGGCGTGACGGATCAACTGACGGTACTCTCCATGGATGGGTATGAAATACTGCGGCCTGACGAGACTCAGGATGAGCTTGAGTTCCTCCTGGCTGGCGTGCCCCGAAACGTGAACCGGCGGTGAAGCCCCGTCATCGTACTGGACGGCTGCCCCGCGTTTCAGAATGTGATTGATCATGCGACCGATTGGTTTCTCATTGCCGGGAATGATGCGGGCAGAGAGCACCACCGTGTCGGCGGGCAACAAATCCACAAAGCGATGATTGGCCACCGCTGCCCGGGAAAGAGCCGCCATCGGTTCTCCTTGCGATCCGGTCAAAAGCACCGCCACCTCGCTTGCGTTGGTGGCCCGCAGGTCTTGCGGCCGCAGCAACGCCCCGTCGGCAATTTGCAACCGCGATAAACTTTGCCCAATCTCCACCGTGTTCACCATGCTTCGGCCGACGATGGCCAGCTTCCTTCCAAACTGCTGCGCCAGATCGATTACAAGCTGGATGCGGTGGAGTGACGACGCAAAGCAGGCAATCAGAATCTTGCCTGGCGAGCGGGCGAAAATGTCTTCCAGCCGCCGGCGCACGGCCTGTTCCGATGGCGTGAACCCCGGCCTTTCCACATTGGTGCTGTCCGAGAGGAGGGCAGTGACTCCTCGCCTGCCGTACTCGGCAAAGGTATGCAAATCGAAGTGGTGTGAGTCGGGCGGTGTCGGATCGATCTTGAAGTCGCCGGTGTGAAGCAGCACCCCGACCGGTGTCGTGATCGCCAGCGCCAGAGCGTCAATTATGCTGTGCGTCACTTGGATGGGTTCAATGTCAAACGGGCCGATCTGAAATCTTTCTTTGGGCCGAATCTCCTTGAGTTGAACGCTCTCGGACAGCCCACGCTCCTCCAGCCCGTGGCGAACCAGCGCCAGGGTGAACTCACTGGCATAAACGGGAACTTTTAGGTCAGCCACCAGATACGGCAAAGCGCCAATATGGTCTTCGTGGCCGTGCGTCAGCACAATCGCCTTCAGCAAGCTTTGGTTTTCACGCAAAAAGGTAACGTCAGGGATGACGATATCCACCCCGAGCAGCTCGGCTTCAGGAAACGCCATCCCTGCGTCAATGACAATCATCGTATCACCGCACCGCAGGGCGAGCATGTTCATTCCGAACTCGCCCAGTCCGCCTAGAGGAAACAACCAAACAGAAGGTTCACTCAAGATTCGATTTCCTCGATTCTCAAAAGTGAGCCATCCTACCACATGCAAAATAGGCTCTCAATGACGCCGACTCCTATTAGACATGGAGCAGTTGGAACAGATGGGCCAGCTCTTCGACCGACAACTCCTCGGCGCGAGTCTTATTCTTCAGGTGGTTCAGCATAAGAGCCGTCAAGACTTTTTCTCCACCATACCGCCCACGCAGATTGTTGAGAAGCGTCTTCCGCTTTTGCCGGAAGCACAGACCGACAAACTCCAAAAACTGTTCCGCATTGACAACTTTCAGATCTTGCTTTCGGCCAGGCGGCGCCAACCTCACGAGGGCTGACCAGACCTTTGGCTTGGGCCGGAAAGCATGGGGGGCAATGCGGAAGAGAATTCTACACGTGGCAAACCACTGCGCCTCGACGGAAAGAAATCCATAAGCGCGCGAGCCGGGCCGCGCTACTAACCGCTGTGCCACTTCATGCTGCACCACGATGGTTGCGTCCGCGACCTTGTCCATCAGGTGAAAGAGTCGGCTCAAGATGGGAGAGGTAATGTAGTAAGGCAGACTCCCGTAAATGTGGACGGGCTTTGCATAAACTGCCAATTCTTTTTCTAGATCGATTGCCAGGATATCGCCTGTCAGCACACGCAGATTTGCAAGGTTAGTGGTCCTCTGCTGAAGCTGAGCGGCGAGAGCAGAATCTAATTCGACTGCTAGAACGTCTGCTCCAGCCTGAGCTATCTCGCGGGTGAGCCCGCCATGGCCGGGTCCAATTTCTAGCCATGCCTGGCCGGGTTGTGGGCAAAGCTCAGTGAGCACTCTTTTGCTAACGCTGGCGTCAACCAGAAAGTGCTGGCCAAGCGGCCTGCGGCTTCCGCCAGTCATAGGAAAGAAATTCTACCATGCAAAACCTTGGTAATAGGCGGTTGGTTCCTTGACAGTGTGGGAAGCGTTCGCTACCGTACGGTGCGCCCCCTCAGGGTATTTGCCATGCGCATCCTTTTTGCCGCATCCGAGGCCACTCCTTTCGCCAAGACGGGGGGACTGGCCGATGTGGTTGGAGCTCTTCCGAAGGCGTTGGCCCGACTCGGTCACGAAGTGGCGGTCGTTTTGCCGCGCTATCGCGGGATGCAAGGACAGCCGGTGCTGATTCGTAGCCTTACGATTCCAATGGGTTCCACCTTGCGTTTCCCCGGAGTGGTGGACGGGGGCAAGGCGGACAGGGTGCAGTTTTTCTTTATAGATGACCCGCAGTATTTCGATCGTGATCAACTCTATCAAACCTCAGCCGGAGATTACCCCGATAATGCTGCTCGATTTGCTCTCTTATCCCGCGCAGTGATTGAGTTGATTAAACGACTCGTTCGTCCCGATGTGCTCCACTGCCACGACTGGCAGACAGCGTTGGTTCCCACCTTGATGCATAGCCTTTATCAAGAAGACCCCGCTCTCGAAGGTCTGCCTGTCGTCCTTACCCTGCATAATCTGGGCTATCAGGGACTGTTCCCGAAGTCTTGCCTTGCCGACCTCGGCCTTCCGGAATCTCTTTTCCGCATCGATGCCTTGGAATTTTGGGGCCAGGTCAACTATCTGAAAGGCGGATTCCTTTTTTCCGATGCGATAACTACGGTAAGCAAGACCTACGCTGCTGAGATCCAAACAGAAGAGCATGGATATGGTCTCGAGGGAGTCATTCGAAGCCGTTCGGGCTCGTTGACGGGCATCCTGAACGGTGTGGACTACACCGATTGGGATCCGTTGTTGGATCGTTACATTCGATCGAACTATGATTCGGATAGTCTTGAGAAGAAGCTAATCTGCAAGCGCGATCTCTTGGAATCGTTTGGGTTGCCGGCTGACGACCTGGGCAGACCTCTGATCGGCATTGTCTCCAGGCTCACGCGGCAAAAGGGATTTGACCTCGTGGCCGACGTCGCTGACCGCTTGGTTCGTTTTGACCTCCAGATCGTGGCTCTGGGGACGGGGGAACCTGCCTATGAGGAAATGTTTCGAGAGATGGCTCGACTCTATCCCAACAAGATCGCTGTGCGCATTGCCTATGACAATGCCCTCGCCCACAAAATTGAGGCGGGGGCCGACATTTTCCTTATGCCATCGCGTTACGAGCCTTGCGGTCTCAATCAGATTTACAGCCTCAAGTATGGAACCATCCCCGTGGTTCGGGCCACCGGTGGCCTCCAGGACACCATCGAACCCTTTGATCCTGCAACCGGCCAGGGCACTGGCTTCAAATTCCGGAAATACTCTGGCCAGGCTCTCCTCGACTGCCTGGCTCTTGCTCTGAACCTCTATAGAGACCCGCGAGCTTGGCGACAGCTCCAACTGAACGCAATGTCACGCGACTTTTCATGGCAGCGATCGGCCGAGCAGTATGCCCGCCTCTATGAATCCTTGCGGACGGCCAGAATCGTAGCAGCCTCACCCTCATCTAATGTATAGTGGTTTTCCCGATTTTCGGTGCCTGGAGGCAATGGATGTCATCGGATGTCACTCACGTGAATGATGCCAATTTCGAGGGAGAAGTTCTCCAGTCAACCATTCCTGTTCTGGTCGACTTTTGGGCTGAATGGTGCCAGCCTTGCCATGCGCTCGCACCTGTGGTTCAGGATATTGCTCAAGAGTACCGGGGCCGCCTCAAAGTTGTGAAGTTGAATGTGGATGAAAACCTGGCGACGCCGGGGCGGTACAACATTCGTGGCATTCCTACCCTGCTTTTGTTCAAAAAGGGCGAGATCAAAGATCAGATCGTTGGTGCGGTCCCCAAGGAAGCCGTCGAGAAGGTGCTGGAGCGTCACCTTACCCCTTAGCGCTGGCCCAACCGAATGTTGCCTATACAGCGTGGAGAAAGATTCCCGTGTATCGCCTGAATCCTCTGCGCCTGCCGCTCACCCTCTCGGGGCTGAAGTTCAACAGCTATCCAGGACTGGCTGGAACCCCGGCGGCTCAGGGGAACAGCAGTTTGGTCCTGCGTGCTTGCGGATTCCATCGCTCGGGGCTAGCATAAATGTCTTCTCACCCGCCCTTGGGTGCTTTTCCCCGCCTTGTTTAGGCGGAACCGGTGTGGAGTTAAGGCTTCCATGGGAAACGTAGTCGTCGTGGGCGCGCAATGGGGGGACGAAGGCAAGGGAAAAGTCGTTGATCTGCTCGCGGAGCACTTTGATGTCGTGGCCCGCTATCAGGGCGGCCACAATGCCGGCCATACGGTTGTGATTGGCGACAAAAAGTTTATCCTGCAACTTGTCCCGAGCGGAATCCTCCGGCCGGGGAAGTGGGCGGTCATTGGCCCGGGCGTGGTCATCGACCCCAATGCGCTGTGCGATGAGTTGCAGAGTTTGCGCGCCGCCGGCGTGGAACCGGCTGGACGACTCTTTATTTCCAATCGCGCCCACCTCATTTTCCCCTACCATCAAAGTTGGGAGAGAACCACTGAATCGGCCCGCGGCGCCGATAAACTCGGTACCACTTGCCGCGGCATTGGTCCCGCCTACGAAGATAAAATGCGGCGCCGCGGTGTCCGCGTTGCCGATTTGCTTCGAACCGACCTCTTTTCCAAGAAAGTGGCGACTGTCCTCGCCGAAAATGAGGCCTTGTTTCGCTCCTCAGAAGTTACTCACCCGATCAATCCTTTAGAGCTGATTGAAGAGTATCTTGGCCTCGGCGCCAAAATTGCCCCTTTTGTTACGGATACTACCGTGTTGCTTTCTAAGGTCATGCAAGAAGGGAAATCGGTGCTCTTCGAAGGTGCTCAAGGGACGATGCTCGATATAGATCATGGCACCTACCCTTTTGTTACTTCCTCGAATGCTTCCGCTGGCGGAGCGTGCACTGGCCTCGGGATGCCGCCGACCAGGATTTCAGCCGCGGTTGGTGTTACGAAGGCCTATACCACTCGTGTGGGCAGCGGCCCGTTTCCGACCGAGGTCACGGGGGAAATCGCTCAGCAGATGCGCGAGCGCGGCAATGAATATGGCGCCGTCACCGGACGACCGCGGCGTTGCGGATGGCTGGATTTGATGGTGCTTCGCTACAGTGCCATGATTAACGGCCTCGATTCTTGGATTGTCACAAAATTGGACATTCTCGATTCGCTCGCGGAGATTCCCGTCTGCACCGGCTACCGTTGCAAGGGCGCTCTCGTAACCGAAATGCCCGCTACGGCCGAACTCTTCGAAGAGCTCACCCCCATATACCAAAACTTGGCAGGATGGCAGTCTTCTACTCTTGGGATCAATGAATATTCTCAGCTCCCCCAACGGGCGCGGGACTACTTGCGCTTCATTTCTGATCAAACCGGCGTGGAGATCGGTCTGGTATCAACTGGGCCGGAGCGCGGGCAAAGTATTCTCGTTCGTGGCTCTCGGCTTGAAAAGTTCTTGCCATAATGCTTCGATTTGAGGAAGCTCGCGCCCGAGTCATCGAGGTCATCTCGACCGGAGCGCAGAGAGCATCCGTCGAATCTATCCGCCTCGGCGAAAGTCTCAACCGTGTCCTCGCCCAGCCCGTCGTTTCCGATCGTGACTATCCCCCATTTCACCGATCCGTTCGTGACGGTTATGCCGTTCGGAGCGTTGACCTGCTGTCCGGCTCGTCCCTCTTGACCTGTGTTGGGGAGATCAAGGCAGGGCAGCACTTCAAGGGTGTCTTGGGTCCTGGTCAATGCGTCCAAATCATGACTGGAGCGCCCCTGCCGGAAGGTGCTGATGCCGTGGTCATGATCGAATTCACCTCGCGCAAGGAGGATTACGTTTCTATCCAGCGAGGCGTTGCATGCGGCGAAAATGTGGTGGAGCGCGGTGCAGAGTCAAAGCGGGGAGACGTGTTAATACCCGGCGGCTCCCGCATACGAATCACCGACATCGCCCTCATGGCTCAGGTTGGAGTGGATCGCCCAACTGTCTTCCGCATGCCCACGGTGGCCGTTCTCTCTACTGGCGATGAGGTCGTGGACGCCTCCCAGACTCCTGGTGCTTTTCAGATTCGTAACAGCAATTCCTTCTCGCTTGCGGGCTTAGTGGAAATGGCCGGTGGGGAAGCCGTTTCGCTCGGGAATTCACCCGATGAAATCAGTGCCCTTCGCAAGCGAATCTTGCAAGGCTTGGAGGCCGATATTTTGGTGATCAGCGGGGGCGTCTCCATGGGAAAGTACGATCTGGTGGAGGCGGTTCTCCGCGACTTGGGAGCCGAATTTTTCTTTGATGCAGTCGCCATACGACCGGGGAAGCCGACTGTTTTCGGACGCTGTCGGGACCACTTCTTCTTCGGTCTGCCCGGCAACCCCATTTCCACCATGGTCACCTTTGGTCTGTTCGTTCGCCCAGCGATAGATATTTTGGGTGGGGCTTCCGTCGGCCCCCTTTTGTTGGCCGCGGCTCGCCCC
>DATBWB010000076.1 GCA_036514995.1 Candidatus Acidiferrales bacterium | reverse complement strand
CATAGCCGGCGCGAAGCAGCGCCGGTGCAAACGCAAAAGGCACCGCCCAGGAGAGCCGGCGGTTTACGGCGAGCGATACCAGGAGGCCGACAAGGAGAAGGTGATAGGCAATCACCGGCCACGCAAAGCGTATGCGATCGGCGAGCGTTTCCAGTCGGTCGCGGGCGGGGATGGCGCGGACCTTACATCTGACGTAGAGAACTCCGCCGAGAAAGAAGAACGCTTGGAGGACCCAGACCAGAAGACCGCGAGCGTCGAATCTGCCCAGAGCAGCGCCGTACCCAGCCAGCGAGGTGAGCGTGAGACCAAAGGTAGCGGCAAGTTGTTCGGCCCCGCCCTTGGCGGCGCGCTTCTGCGCATCATGCGACCAGAGATAGATGAGGAAGGCTCCCATCGCCCCCGTTGCCAACCAAAGTAACAGCCAGCGACCATAGACCGCCAAAAGGGGAACCGTCGCGGCCGTCGCCAGGCCCGCAAAAAGCACGCAGCCTTTCACGGCCACAGCTCTTTCCGATGGGGAAGGCAACCCGCCCTTTCCGGCAATCAAGAGCTCGAGTGAAGGCCGGCCGAGGAAGACCGCAACGATGGCGACCAGAGCAAGCAGCGCCGGGAGGTTCCACTCGCCGGTGACCGCAACTCCCGTCACAAACGGCACGAGCAGAATCCCCCAACTGCCGTGTTCCCGGGGAAGAACAAGTCGCACGTTACGTTCCCTTCACGGGATCGTTTGATGCGGCCGCCGGCATGGCCAGGTTGCTCCTCGGGCCACCGCCAATTTTAGGCTCTCTCAGCACCCTGGTAAGGAACATGGGAGGGAAGTTCGAGGATGATTCTTCGGATTGGTGATGGGGTGTTGGGGTTGGTAAATGCAAAAGGGTTCCTCGGCCAGATAGTCGCCGGTGGCGGCGTAGGCCCGCGCCCGGCAGCCCAGGCAGATATTGCGGAATTCACATCGGCCGCACTTGCCGGTCAAATTCGCGGTGTCGCGCAACGCGGCAAACACTTCCGAGCCTTCCCAGACCTCGACAAAACTCTGGGTACGCAAATCACCGGCTTTCACCGGCAGGTATCCGCAGGGGAACACTTCGCCTTTGTGCGAAATGAAGCAAACCCCGCTGCCTGCCAGGCAGCCCTTGGTCATGGCCGACATCTCGCCGCCCTGCCAGGACGGGGAGCCGGGATGACCATGAGCGTGGCCTGGCGAAAAAGAGAGTGGCTCACCCGGGGTAGATGACGGCGGAATCGCCGCGCCCGTATTCAAATTCACGCCGATCTTCCCCGGGTGAGCCACGAGCGTCTCGCGCGGAGCTCCGGCCGGTTCCGCTTCCGGAGTTCCGCTTGGTGCGGGACGCGAGCCCCAATTCTCCCGAAGCCTCGGGAGGGTCGAGCTTCGCCCCGTACCCTCCGGCACGAGGCTTTTTCCTTCTGCCGCCTGCCGCTGCCGGAAAACCCGGAAATAGTGAGGCGAGCAGGTGGCTTTCATTTCGATCCGGCCTTCCCTCTGCCGGTCGTAAAACCAATGCAAAATCTTTTCGTATTCCTCCGGCGGCACCATCTGCGACTCGGCAATGTTCACGCCGCAGCCGACCGGAACCAGCAGAAACGTATGCAGTGCCGCGCAGCCGAGGGCGAGGGCGAGATCCAGGATGGCGGGCAACTGGTGGGCGTTATGCCGGGCGATGGTGGTATTGATTTGGACCGGGACGCCCGCGCTTTGCAAGTGTTCGATCCCCCTCAGGGCGGCGGCAAACGCCCCCGGAATTCCTCGGAAGCTGTCGTGGGTAGCCGCGTCCGCCCCGTCCAGGCTGATGGAAACGCGCCGGACGCCGGCCCAGGCGATTTTGCGAGCCACCTCCGGCGTCACCAGCGTGCCGTTGGTTGCCAGCGCCACCCGCAGACCGCATTCCGTGCCATAGCGCGCGATCTCAAAGATGTCTTTGCGAAATAAAGGTTCGCCACCGCTCAGGATGAGGATGGGGTGTGAATACCTGCAGATTTGCTGTATCAGGTCAAGGACATTGGGTGTAGGTAGGTCATCAGGAGAGGATAATTCCTGAGCGGTGGCGCGACAATGGATGCAACGCAAATTGCATCCGGTTGTCAACTCCCAGAAAACCAGTCGCGGTTTGTGGTTTTGGGCGCTAGTCATGCGCTTGACTCTTGGAAACAAGTTCGCTTTCCGGGAAAAACCGAGATGAAATCTCTTCCTCGCTGAGGTAGCAGGCCGGATCCTGCTGCCACGGGTTCCCATAGACACGCAGGGCTCGGACGCGGAAGCTGCCCCCGCAGAGCTCTTTCCAGCGGCAGCTCCGGCACCGGCCTTCGAGCAAGGGGAGGCGGTCCTTGAGTCCGGCCATCAGCGGATCGCTCGTGTCCATCCAGATTTCGCTGAACGGCCGCTCGCGGACGCTGCCAAAGCTGTGATCGCCCCAGAACTGGTCGGCGTGGACATTGCCGTCGAAATCGACACAACCGATGCCCACCCCGCTCGAGTATCGGCCCCCGCCGTTCCATTTCAGAAGCTCATAAACCTTCCTGGCGCGCTCGGGATCTTTTTCGAGCAGCTTCAGATAGAGATAGACCCCGTCCACGTGGTTATCCACGGTGAGGACGTCAACGTTCAGGCCGCGGCGGACGAAATCTTCCGCGCGGGCCAGGATCAAGTCCATCGCCCGGCGCGATTCCTCCTGGCTCAGGTCATCGGTCAAAAGATTGTTCGCCCGGCCGGCATAGACCAGATGGTAGAAGCAAGCTCGATTGATCTTTTCCCGCTCGATAAAGTCAAAAATGGCGTCCAGATCGTGGAAATTTCGCTTGGTCAGCGTGAGCCTCAATCCCACCCGCTGGCCCGCTTCGACGCAGTTTCGGAAACCGGCCATGGCAGCGTCAAACGCGCCTTTCTTCCCGCGGAAGCGGTCGTTGTTCACCCCGATGCCGTCGAGGCTGATGCCCACGTAGATGAACCCTGCCGACTTCACGCGGCGAGCAACCTCCGATGTGATGAGGGTGCCGTTCGAGGAAAGCACGGGGCGAATCCCGGCTTGCCGCGCGCACTCGGCCAGCTCAATCGTATCCGGGCGCATCAAAGGCTCGCCGCCGGAAAACAGCAGCGCCGGAACACCGAACCGGGCCAGGTCGCTGATCATCGTCTTCGCTTCTTCGGTGGTCAATTCGTTGGGGTAGAGCTTGTCGCGCGAATCGGTGTAACAGTGAATGCAGTTCAGGTTGCAGCGGCGGGTGGTGTTCCAGACCACGATGGGGCGTCGCTCGGCGGCGGATCGGGGAACCTTGTGGGTCAGCGGCTCTCCGGTTTCAGGCCGGGAGGTGTGCCCATAACGGAGAGCATCGCCCGTCGCGTCCTGCCCACAATAGAGTTTGGTAACATCAATCACGGGCAAATCTCTTGGTGCGTTGTTTGTGATGAACCCGCTCAACGATGGGCATCCTGGATGCCAAACTCGGGCGTACCCTTGAAGTGTCCCAGTCCTATTTATTGGTTTTAGATTCAACAAGTTAAAGGAAGGGCTTTCTCACCAGGGGAGTGGTTCTCAAAGCCAAAAAGTCGCTTTTTGCGAGCCTAGCCACAGACGTGGGGCAAATTGCCCAGGATTGCCCGCTATCGCCAATACAGGTTGGGGGCCGCGCCCTCTCGGTTGTCGGCGTCAAATCGCCCATTTTGGCGCTGGCATCGGGCGCTGCCCGCCGGAAGTAGCGCGTCGCCGTAGAGGAGGAATCAAAGGATAGAGCGCCCCGCTTGGCCGCACTACGGAAGCTGCTTCGGCGCGAGCTCGTCCGGGCTGGGTAAGCGCCGCGAGGTAATTCCGGGAATCGAGCGTGGCGTGGGGGGAAGGAACAGGCCGGGTGCCCCTCGATAAGAGCGAAGCAAAGGGTGGGGCGTCAACTCGTGTCTCTTATTTCTTTGCAACAAAGATCAATTCCCCAGGGTGTTTCGACCCGTACGGACTTTTGTCGTAATCGGTGTACACCTCCACCACCCGCAAAGCGCATCGCGCCAGGAGGTGTTCCGTTTCGAACCGGAAGAGGTACCTCATCGAGAAGCGATCCACCAGCCGCTCTTGGCGTCCACCAGGGTGCGTAACGTAGTAGATCAGCTCAATCTCTTGAACCTGTCGGAACAGGTCCCGGGCTACCGTACGATGACGTCGAACCACCCTTCTGCCATCGGGCATCGTGAACTCTGGCTCCTCTTCCGTTTCGGTCAGGTACTGCTCTTCGACCAGGCGTGGCAGATAGGGATTGAATAAATCCAGGATGAACGTTCCACCTTCCACCAGATGCCGGTGAATGCAGGCGAGGCAAGACAATTGGTCCTCGACAGTAATCAGGTGCTGAAAAGAGCGGAAGGGTATCGTCACCAGGCTGAACTGTCGCCCCAGGTCAAAGTTTCGCATGTCTCCTTCGACCAGGCGCACCTTCGCTTGCACTTCCGCCGGCTCACGCGCGAGCTTCTCCCGGCAAGCGGACAGCATGAACGGGGAGAGATCGAGGCCGACAATCTTGATGCCTGCTCTTGCTATGGGAATCAGCACGCGTCCCGTTCCACAACCAAGTTCGAGCACCGTGTCCCCCGCCTGTTGTGCCTTCTCCACGAAGAAGGCGATATCGGGCCGATTCCGATAGGGCACAATGTGGTCGTAAAACTCCGCTGTAAAGGAGTACTCCGTGCTATCCCGTGGGCGATCCATGGATTTCTCCCTGGTAAGACCTACTGTCCGCCAGACGTGATTCGATTGAGTCGCCCCCAGAGCCGTTCACGGCACGGGCTACACGCGGCGGTGCTAACCCTTCTGCACCTCCAGGAAGAGCAAGGCGTGGTCGGAGAATTTGCGAATCCAGTCGGCCTGCCGTTCGGCTGTCGCTTCGGCGGGCCAGCCACGCACCTCGATATCCTTCCCCCCAAACGGGCGCAAGCGCAACTGCTCGGAGGCCACTACGTGATCCAGGTTGGCGGGTGGCATTTTGGACTGAGGTCCGTTAGACCACGTGTACTCGCGATTCTTGGTCAGCCGGCGCATCTTTGCCTTCGCTGCCTCTCTGTCCAGCTTCTGCAATTCCAGCGTGGGTGAAATATCCTTCTGGAAGGGGTATTCCATCCCCATCGTGTTCAGGTCGCCGAGGAAGAGGAACTTGGCCTTCCCCTGGCCGCCGGCAACTTGGTCAAGCTTCTTTTTCAACTTGAACGCATGGGCAAACATATCGTCACGGATGCCGAGCCCGATCGGCTTTGAGCCGCTCTTGGTGTGCAGGAACAGGATGGGGTAATCCTCGCTGTCGATGCGCAGGGTCAGCAAAGCGCCCGGGCGCAGCAGGGAGTTGCCGGACTTGAACTCGAGGCGTTGAGTGAAGAACGCAGTCAAGCCGCTCCGCACACCCACCAGAATTTCCTGAACCTGCGGCCCCTCGGTGATGTGGAACTGGTAGGCTGGGAGCTTGCTGACCAACTGTTGGAATACCGTCTTGCCCTCCACCTCGTAGAGCGTAAAGACGTCGGCATCCTGCCGCCGAAGGAAGTCCACGACGCGTCCGACCCGGTTGGGGTCATCTTTGAAATGCTCGACATTCCAAGACGCCAGCGAAAATGCCTTCGCCATGGTTGTGCCTCCGGAGACAAAAGGAAACTTCGAATCGGCGAAGTCTTCTACACAATCGTGCCCAGGTCAAGAAAATCTCAAGGAGGAGGCCGCAAATTTTCAGGCAGCGGCGGGGTGGAGGCTGCGAGGAAGAAGGTGACGGGCGAGGCTCAGGGTTGGTCTTGCCCGGGCTTCTTTTCTTCCTTTTTGGTTTCCTTTGCCAGCGAACGGATAAAATTCACCAGGTTCCATTTTTGCGTGTCGGTCATGCGCTTTTCCTGGCCGGGCATGTGCCCCTTGCCCGCTGTCAGCAGGTAAAAGAGGGCGCCGTCGGTTTTGTCCTTGAGCGCTTCCGGGTTGCGCCAGTCCTTCACTTCCCATTTCAGTTCCACCGCCAAGTCGCCTTTGCCATCGCCCTCCGTGCCATGACACATGGCGCATTGGCTGACGAAAAGCCGTTTGCCCGCCTCCACCGATTCCGGCGTCGCTTTGACGGGATTGGATTTTTGAGCGGCCTCGGGGGGAATGACAGACGGAATTGCGGGCGGTACCGCCGGCTTGGCTTGCGAAGGTGGAGCTGGCTGTTGTCCCGACACCTGGGGAGCCGCCGCAGCTCGCCCTGAACGATCGCCGTGAACAGCGGGAGCGGCGAGCGCGATGAGCAAAGCGAGCATGTGGGGGAATCTCATGCTCCCTCCTTTTTCAAAACACAGTAATCAGAAAATAGGGGACAGCTATTTTCTGTTTTCTCTTTTCTATTTTCTCCCTCTACAACGAATCCTTGTTTGCCTCGTCCGCCTGGGCTGCCTGGCGCGCTTCGATCGAGCGGAGCTTCATCCGCAGGCCGAACAGCACGACCAGAATCGTGATCAGCGAAATGGCCAGTCCCTTTCGACGGAAATCCCGTTCGCGGAGGGCCTCCCGGCCGGCCCGGTACGTTTTTGCGGCGAGCTTCTTTCCCGCCGCAACGACCCCGGCCACCTTGGCGGGGTCAAAGCTGTGAATGTTGACTCGCGCCTTGATGAGATTTTCTCGCGCTTCCCCTTGCTCGAGCTTGGGCTGGCTGACTTCCATGCCGGAGCGTTCCGCGCGATCGAGAATCGCGTCCGAGTTCGCGAGCGCCTTTTCGAGCTCGGCGATGCTCTGGGACATTTGAGCCGCTTTGGCGTAACCGGCGTCTCCTTCCGCGTGGCAATTCAGGCAAATGGAGCCCGGGCCGGTCCCGAGCATGGCATCGGTCGGCGGCACAATGCGGTGGTTGGAGTGGCAGGCAATGCAGGCGGCCAGGTTCATCGCGGCAAAGGCCTTCTTGTGAGGACTCTCGTCAAAAAGCTGTGCCTGGAAGACGTGGCAAGTCGAGCAAACGTTCTCGACGGAAGCCACGCCCGGCGGCGCCGCGCCGTGGTTTCCATGGCAGGTCGAGCAGGTGGGCGCGGAAAGGTCGCCGCGGTTCGCCATGGCTGCGTAATGCGCGCTCGCCTGGTAGCCGGCAAATTGGTCGGTGGGGATCTTGTACGCCTTCATATACTCGCCATTGACGTGGCAGCGGGCGCACGTTTCCGCCACCTTGAGCGGATGGACGGTGGAGAGAGGATTGGACGCTGGCCGAATCTCGTGGACGCTGTGGCAATCGCTGCAAACAGCAGCTTTCGTGTCGCCCGCCGCCAACCGCTTGCCGTGCACGCTGGTGCGGTACTGCGCCAGTTGGTCGGTGCGAAGCGAGGGATTGTACTCCCGCATGAACGCGCCATCGCTGTGGCACCGGGCGCAAAGCCGGGGAATGCGGGATCGCGCCGGCTTGCCGACAAACCCGGCAGCGCGACTCATCGCCTTCATCATGTCATCGGTGTTCGCATCCCCACCGTGGCACGCCGCGCAGGTCAGACCTTTCTGGCCGTGGATATCCTCCGCCCAGGTATCGGTTGGGGTTTTCAACTTACCTTCGAGCATTTGATGGCAAAGCAGGCACTGATCCGCAGCCAGGGCAAACGCGGAGCACCCGAGGATGGCCAAGAGGACAGTAAACCAACATCGAACTTGCATGTTCATTTCATCAGAGAGGCGATGAGTGTCGGCAAGGTCGTCACGGCCATGAAAACAACCACAAAGATCCCCAGCCCGAGAAAGAAAACTCGCCAGCGCTCACCCGGCTTGCGGTCCAGAAACGGGATCAGTAGCCAGAGTAACCCGGCAATTCCAAAGGCGAGAACGCCCAACACCTCGCCGTCTATGAACCAGATCTTGGCGGGGATGAATTTCAAGGTTTCAAAGGCAAAGAGAAAATACCACTCCGGGCGAATGCCTGCCGGAGCGGAGGTGAAGGGATCCGCTTTGACGCCCAGTTCCCACGGCATCAAAGCGGCCAGCGCACCCAGGACGCCCAGCGCGATGTACCAGCCCATCAGGTCGCGCAAAGCGAAATTGGGGAAGAAAGGCATCTCGCGCCGCTGGCCGCCCGTAGCCGTCCATTGTCTTTCGACCGACTCCGGCACGCTCATGCCGAGCTTCTGGACAAGGACAAGATGGAGGGCGAGGAGGATGGTGGTAAGGCCGGGCAAAACGGCA
>DATBWB010000075.1 GCA_036514995.1 Candidatus Acidiferrales bacterium | reverse complement strand
CGTACCTAAGTCAAAGAAGAGAAAGGACGAACCACTCTTTTTTCGATTTCCGGAGACCAGCGCTCTATCCACTGAGCTACAGGCGCGCATTGGGCGTCCCGAATGGTTCTGCGGGATGCGCTGGTAGACTCCGCTTTAGTACGAGTTCGCTACTGGGGTCAACTCGGCGCACCCAGCCTCATCGCAACCAGCCGGGCAGCATGTTTTGCTGCCTGGCCTCGTCCTCTATGGCCGCGATCGCTCGCCCGACAGATTCCTTTTGCTGCTCGAGCTGGTTGAGATAGTCGTAGGTGCTCAGAAAAGAGTTGCCCCTGCCGAGGACGATGCCGGTGCGGCCCGTCTCGATTTGATCGCGGAAGTTGGCCATTTCGGCCTCCAGCGCCGCCAGCTCCGCGCGCAGCGGTGCCAGTTGGCCTTGCCAAGAGTCCCGCGTTTGCCTCCTCGCGGCTCCCTCCCCGGCGATCTCGTCGGCAGCTTCCCATCGCAGGTTCTCCACGAGGTCGGCCATCGGCGCCAGGGAGTTCTCGAGAACGGCGATCACCGAGCGCTCTTGCTCGATTTGCCGGCCAAGCTGATCGAGGCCGCCACGATCGCCCGTTCGCTCGCGTGCAGCAAAGTTGGGGTCCGAATAGAACTGGGTCACGTGAAGGATGAAGTCGCGGTCAAGCACGTCGAGTTGGCGCTCTCGGAACCGCAAGGTTTCGAGTCCCCGCTCAAGAGCCTCCTCAGCGCGGTGACGGATACGGGTCAAGGCGACTTGAGGCGGCTCCAGCTCAGCCGCTTCGGCCGGGGCAGAGGTTTGAGCAGCCGCAGCGGGGAGGGTGAATTCCTCCGCCGAACCCATGCCGGAAGCTACATCATCATTGGTATATACCCGGCGGGTCTCGGTTCGTGCCGGGGTCATCCCGCCAACGGACGCTCGAAGGTCAGTGGTTTCGTTCGGCTTTTTGCCGGCTTCAACCGAGGCGGCAAAGAAAAACAGCGCACCGAAGAAAAACGTTCGGAGCCAGAAGGGAAGGGTCTTCATGGCAGCTCCTCCCAGTTCAGTAGCGAGTATCGGCCCTCAGTCCGATTGGCGCGTCGGGCTGAAAACCCGACAATCCCTGAGGGTGTCCGGTCGCTCAGGACCGGGCGCTTTGCCGTTCGCGCTTGAAGAGAAGATTCGCGGTCAACAAAGCTGCTGTTCCCGGCAAGGATATGCTATTTTAACACGTTAACTCGCTGGTGGGCGCGCCTGCGGGGCATTTCATGTCCAAAGTCATGACGATGCCGGAAGCCATCCGCCGGTTTGTAAACGACGGTGATGTGGTCGTGATGGAAGGCTTTACCCACTTGATTCCGTTCGCCGCCGGGCACGAAATCATTCGCCAGAAGCGGCGCGAGCTGACGCTGGTGCGGCTGACGCCGGATTTGATTTACGACCAGATGATTGCCGCCGGATGCGCGCAGAAGGTCATTTTTAGCTGGGCCGGAAATCCGGGCGTTGGCCCGCTCCATGCGTTTCGCCGCGCGGTCGAGCAAAGCATCCCTCGCCCGCTCGCCTTCGAGGAATATTCTCACTTTGGCATGGTATTGCGGCTGCAAGCGGGCGCGTCGCGGTTGCCCTTCCTGCCCACTCGAAACTACGTTGGTTCCGATCTGCCGGGAGTGAACCCCAACATCCGGCCGATCGATTGTCCTTACACGGGTGAAAAGCTGTTCGCGGTGCCGGCGCTCCATCCCGACCTTGCCATCGTCCATGCCCAGCGAGCCGATGACGAAGGCAACACCCAAATCTGGGGACTGCCGGGCGTACAGAAAGAGGCAGCGTTTGCGGCCAGACGAGTCATGGTTGTGGTGGAGGAGATTGTCCCGCGAGAGGTGGTCCACCGCGATCCCAACCGCACGTTGATCCCCGGCTTCATCGTCTCGGCGGTGGTGGAAGAGCCTTTGGGCGCGCATCCGAGCTACGTTCAGGGCTACTACGACCGCGACAATGCTTTCTATTTCGAATACGACGAAATCTCGCGCGACCAAGCGCGGCTCGAAGCATACCTGGACGAATGGGTCTATGGCGTGGCCAACCGCCGGGAATATCGCGCCAAATTGGGTGAGCGGGCGGAAGCGCTCAAGGCTCATCGGGCGCTCTGCGAGCCGGTGAACTATGGCTTTTAGCGCCGCTTCAAGAAGATGACTCCGGCAAGCACTTACGAACTGATGGTAACCGCGGCGGCGCGAGAGTTGCGCGATGGCGAAGTGGTTTTTGTCGGCATCGGCATTCCCAACGTTGCCGTCAACCTTGCCAAGCGCACGCGCTGCCCGCATCTTGTTCTGATTTACGAATCGGGCGCGGTCGGCGCCGAGCCCCAACGCTTGCCGGTTTCGATCGGCGATCCGGCGCTGGTGACCGGCGCTACCGCTGTCTGTTCGATGAGTGAAGTGTTCCAGTATTACCTCCAGCGCGGATGGATTGACGTTGGCTACCTTGGCGGGGCGCAGGTGGATCGCTTCGGCAACATCAACACCACCGTGGTCGGCTCCTATCACCGGCCGAAGGTGCGCTTGCCCGGTTCCGGCGGCGCGTGTGAAATCGGCGTTCTGGCAAAGCGAATCGTCATCGTAATGCAGCACAAGCTGCGGGCGTTTCCCGAGCGGGTGGACTTTGTGACCACTCCGGGCTATCTCGGCGGCGGGCGCGAGCGGGAAGAGCTCGGAATCGCCGGCGGCCCGCAACTGGTGGTAACTGATCTCGGAATCCTTCGCTTTGACGCCCAGTCGCGGGAAATGGTGCTGGTTGCCTTGCATCCCGGCGTCACGCTGGAGAAGGTCCGGGAGAATACCGGCTGGCTGCTCAAGGTGGCCGCGCCGCTCGAAACCACACCTCTTCCCTCGGAGGAGGAGTTGCGGATGATCCGCGAGGCTTTGACTCCCGGGAAGAACCTCAGCCCGGCCGATTCGAGCAAGCCACGCCTGGAGACGTTGGCGGGCAAGCCCGCCACTGGGGCTCTGGCGGACAAGCAGGGTAGTTAGTGCGAGAGTCGCTCCTTCATCGCCATCTCAAGCGAAAGTACCCGGTCGCGGCCCGCGGCGAGGGTGTGTGGTTGTATGACGACAGCGGGAAAAAATATCTGGACGCCGCCGGGGGCGCGGCAGTGGTTTCCGTCGGCCATGGCGTGCGCGAGGTCATTGCCGCCATGGGGAGACAGGCGCGCCAGGTGGCGTTCGTGCACAGCTCGCAATTCACCACCGCCGCCGCGCGAAAATTTTCGCGCTTGCTGCGTTCGCTCGCTCCCGGGCAGCTCCGAAAAAGCGGGCGGGTGTTCTTCACCTCCGGCGGCTCGGAAGCGACCGAGTCGGCCATCAAGCTGGTGCGGCAATACTGGCTGGAGCGAGGCGAGCCGAGCCGCTTCAAAATCCTCTCTCGATGGTCGAGCTACCACGGCGCCACTCTGGGCGCGCTGGGGCTTTCCGGGAATCAACGCCGGCGCGAGACCTTTCTGCCCCTGTTGGTAGAACAGGGCCACATTGCTCCTTGCTATTGCTACCGTTGTCCTTTCGGCCTTGAGTTTCCTGCCTGCGAGCTCAAATGCGCCCACGACCTGAACCAGATGATCGAGACCCAAGGGCCGGAAACGGTGGCGGCATTTATTTTCGAACCCATTGTCGGGGCCACGAATGGCGCGGTGCCGCCCGACGGTTACGTCAAGACCATCCGCGAGATTTGCGACCGCCACGGCATCTTGCTCATCGCCGATGAAGTGATGACCGGCCTGGGGCGTACCGGCAGAAATTTTGCGGTCGATCACTGGGGCGTTGTGCCGGACATCATCCTGATGGGGAAGGGACTCTCGAGCGGCTACGCCCCGCTGGGAGCGGTGCTGGCGAGCGAAGAAATCTGTCAGGTTCTGGAGCGCGGCAGCGGCCATTACAGCCATGGCTTCACCTACAGCGCCCATCCCGTTTCGGTGGCAGCCGGGCTGGCCGTGCAGAAATGGATTGCCAGGAACAACCTCGTCGAGCAATGCGCGCGCCAGGGTGATTACCTGGCCCGGCGGCTGGAAGAGCTGCGAAGCTTCCCGATGGTAGGAGACGTCCGCGGAAAAGGACTCCTCCAGACGGTCGAGTTTGTTCAAGAGCGAGCGACGCGCCAGCCGTTTCCTGCTGGAGCGCAGGTCATCGAGAGGCTCGACGAAAAACTTCGCGAGGCGGGCGTGAACGCCTACCCGATGAAAGGCTGCGCCGATGGAAGCGCCGGCGATCATTTCCTTCTTGCTCCGCCGTTCGTCATTTCTCAAGCGGAGATCGATTTCCTGGTGGATGCTCTTGCGGCTGTGATTGGGTCGGCTCAGGAAGCCTTTCCGGGAAGCGGCCCGCGCTGATCGCGGTCCGGCGCCAGTTTTTTCCAGAGAAGGTAAACGGGCACGCCGATCATGACGATGGCCGAACCGATGAGGGATTCCCAGGGCCGCTCGCGAAGCGTGTTGACGATGAACCAGAGCGCCGCCGCGACAAACAGCAGCGGCACGAGCGGGTAGGCGGGAACGCGGAAGGGCCGCTCGACGCGAGGCCACTTCTTGCGAAGAATGACCACCGCCAGGGTCGTCAGCAGATAGAAGATCCAACCGGCAAAAATGACGTAAGTAAAGAGCTGGTCGTAGCCGCCAACCAGGATCAACAGGCAGGACCACGCGCCTTGCACAAGAAGGGACACGTGGGGAGTACGGAAGCGCGGATGGACGCGGCCGACCGCTTCAAAAAAATGGCCTTCGCGTGACATCGCGTAGGTAACGCGCGCTCCGGCCAGGATCAGCCCATTCACGCAGCCAAACGTCGCCGCCAGCACCACCAGAGAAATAATTTTGCCGCCCGAAGCGCCGAGCAGGACGCTGGCTGTCTCCGCCGCCACTCGCTCAGAGCGCGCCACCGTTTCGATGGGCAGCACGTAGAGATAAACCAGGTTGACCAGCAAATAAAGCAGCGTCACTCCGGCGGTCCCGATGATCAGCCCGAGCGCCAAGTTTCTTTCCGGGTTCTTGATTTCGCCGGCGGCAAAGGAAGGATTGTTCCAGCCATCAAAGCACCAGAGCGCCGCAATCATCGCCACGCCCAGCGCAGCCAGCAAGCCGCTGGGATCTTTGCTGGTGGCAAAAAGAGGCGTGAAGTGAGCGAGCGAGCCTCCCTTAAAGACAAATCCGGCCACGATCAGTCCCGCGAGGCCGAGCACTTTCGCCGCGGTAAAAATATTCTGCACTCGGCTGCCGGACTCCACCCCGCGGTAGTTTATCCAGGTCAGCAGGACCACGCAGAGGACGGCTACCGCTTTTACCTGCCATGACGCGAGCGGCAGGAAATCGCCGAGGTAGATGGCAAAGCCGACCGCGACCGCCGCAATCGAGCCCGACTGGATGGCCAGGAGGTTCGCCCAGCCGAAAAGAAACGCGGTCAAAGGGCCGTAGGCTTCCTGAAGATAAACATACTGGCCGCCGGCGCGAGGGAGCAGCGCGCCCAGTTCGGCATAACTCAACGCGCCGCATAAACTGAGAACACCGCTGACCAGCCATACCACCAGGCTCAGCCCCGGAGATTCCACCGCCTGAGCAATGTTCCGCGCCACCAGGAAAATGCCCGAGCCGATGATGACCCCGGCGGTAATCGAGACGGTGTCCCATAGACCGAGAGTGCGCGGCAATTCGGCCGGGGGTGACGACCGGGATGTTTCCGGAGCGGGCATGAAAACAACCTGGCCCGCCATCAAGATAGGCGGACTGGCGAAGAGTTCTATCACAACCCCAACCATCCCCAAACAATTTCTTGGCCGATAGCGCGGGAAGAACGAAAAGAATCCTTGGATGGCAAGATTTGGTTTTGGCCTATAATGCACCGGGCGCAGGCACTCCAGTCATCCCGAGGCCTCGGGAGCATGGGGATCCACAGCTATCTCGTTGCGTGTTTAGTGTTCGCTTGTTGGGATGCGTCCCTCCTGGCACAGGCGAGCGACCGGCCGCCCCTGACGGGTTTTGCGGCAAGTCGCGTCGGATGGGAACTGGAGTATGAAGCCAGGTTGCAGAAACTGGTCTCACCGGCGCGCGAGCGCGAATTCCTTCGTTTTCTCACTTCTGTCCCTCACCCGGCCGGGAGCGAGGGCGACAAGAAAATTTCGCAGTATATCTTCGACCGTTTCCAGGAATTCGGCCTGAAGCCCGAAATGGTCGAGTACGAGGTGTTGCTCTCCTATCCGGTCGGCGCCGAGGTGGAAATCGTTGGACCAGAGCCGGTAAAGCTGGCCCGGCCGGAAGTCCCCTACCCGGATGATCCCGACACGGCCCTGGAGGACATTTTCACCCGCATCCCCTGGAATGCTTATTCGCCTTCGGCTGATCTCACCCTGCCGGTGGTGTACGCGAATTTTGGTCGCGCTGAGGACTATGACGAACTGGCGCGGCAGGGTGTCGAGGTCAAAGGCAAGATCGTGCTGGCGCGCTATTTCAAAGGCTACCGCGGCGGCAAGAGCCTGGAGGCGGAGAAACGCGGCGTGGCGGCCCTGCTGCTCTATTCCGATCCCATGGAAGACGGCTACTTCCAGGGCGATGCCTATCCGAAAGGCCCGTGGGGGCCGGCCGAACATTTCCAGCGCGGCGCAACCGTCTATGACTTCCTGATTCCGGGCGATCCGCTGACGCCGGGCTGGGCTTCCACGGCGGATGCCAGGCGCCTGCCCGAGTCGGAGGCGACCGTCCTTCCCAAGATTCCGATGATCCCGCTTTCCTCGCGCGACGCAGCCGAGATTTTGGCGCGGCTCGACGGACCAGCGGTGCCGAAGGGCTGGCAGGGAGCCCTGCCGCTCACCTATCACCTGGGCGGGAACTTGCTTATTCACTTTGCCACCGAGACGAAGCGGGTGCGGACGAAGATTTGGAACGTGATCGGGACCCTGGCGGGCAGCGAAGAGCCGGAAAAATTTGTCCTGCTATCCAACCATCACGACGCCTGGGTATATGGCGCGGTGGATCCGGCGAGCGGCACCGCCTCCATGCTCGAACTGGCGCGCGCTCTGGGCGAACTGGCCCGCGAGGGATGGCGGCCGCGACGCAGTATCGTCTTCGGAAGCTGGGATGCCGAGGAGTATACGTTGACCGGCTCAACCGAATGGGGCGAGCAGTTCGCTGACCGCATCCGGCAGAACGCCATTGCTTGCCTGAACGTGGATGCTTCCACGAGCGGCGACAAATTTTCCGCGAGCGCCTCTCCTCTCTTGAGAAAACTCATCTGGGAGGCCACTCAGGGGGTAGAGGATCCGGTCCATCGCGTCCCCGTCTATCAACGCTGGCAAGAAGCCGGGCGCAGGGAGAGCATTCGGAGCTACGCCGTTTCGGGCGGCGCGGGCTCGCCGCAGTCCCGCGAGGCGGGACGGCCCGAGATCCAAATTCTTGGCAGCGGCTCCGACTATACCGTCTTCTTCAACCATCTGGGCATCCCCTCGCTCGACATGATTTTTGACGGCCCCTACGGCGTATATCATTCTCTCTACGACAACTTTTATTGGATGAGTCATTTTGGCGATCCCACGTTTGACTATCACGCAGCGATGTCGCGACTCTGGGGCGTCATGGCGCTGCGGCTGGCCAACGCCGATATTCTGCCTTTTGACCTTTCGGCATACGCCGAAGATCTGCTCGCCTATGCCGGCAGCTTGAAGGAATATGCGAGCAAAGAATTTGCCGCGCGACACCTCGATGGCGTCGCCGCGGAAGCGAGGAAGCTCAAGCAAGCGGCTGCCGCTGCCGAAAAGCGGATCCGGAACATTCTTGCCCGCCCCTCCCGAAGCTTCGGGACCATCGGGGCCCGCCTCCCGGAGGGGCAGGCCGGGAATCCAGAACAGAGCCTTCTCCGAAAGATGCGGGAAGAGATGCGCCAGCTTGAACAGGACCTTTTGAGCCAGGACGGCCTTCCCGGCCGGCCGTGGTTCAAGCACTTGGTTTACGCGCCCTTGCCGAGCTATGAGGCGGAGACTTTACCCGGCGTGCGCGAAGCATTGCTCGAGAGGGACGAAGGGCGAGCTGCGGCTCAGGCGCAGCTCTTGCGGCGCGCCATCCGGAACATGACGGCTCGCATGCGGGCTCTCGGAAAGTGACCGCGAGATATTGACCGCGAAAGAATGACTGCGAAAAGGGGCCTTCGAATCCGGTACCGGCTCCTCCGTTCGCTCGAAGAATTGCGTCAGACCGCGCGCATCCAGCGGAAGACATGGGGCTCGGCGGAAATCGTGCCGCCGGAGATGATGGTGGCTTCGAGCCATGCCGGCGGATTTGTCCTGGGCGCACTCGAGGGGAAAAGAGTAGTGGGTTTCGCTTACGCGCTTGCCGGCTGGAAGGGCAAAGCTCGCCTCTTTTGGTCGCACATGCTTGCCGTCGAGCCCGGCTTGCGCAATGCCGGGATTGGGGAGCGACTCAAATGGCTCCAGCGCAAAGTCGCTCTGGCGCGGGGCGCCAAGCTGATCCGTTGGTCCTTCGACCCGCTCGAAGGCCGCAACGCCTGGCTGAACTTTCGCAAGCTCGGTTGCCTGGCAACGGAATACGTTCCCAATCTGTATGGGCCGATGGCGAGCAAGCTGGAAGGGGGTTTGGAGACCGATCGCCTGATTGCGAGCTGGTTTCTCGATTCGCCGCGCGTGTCCCGATTGTATCGGGACGTGCGCCGCCGGACACGCCGGGGCGGCGAGCCGTCCAGGGAACCGAAGTGGATTGCCTCGAAGGAGGTTCCCTTGGCCTCTTTGGTCCCCTTGGTTAATGAAACTCGCACCGTTCGAGGAGTCCTCCGGTGCGCGCATCTCCGCCTGGGGCTTCAGGCTCCGGCCATTCGGATCGAGATTCCTTCGGATATCCAGCCCATCAAACAGAATTACCGAAACGCGGCCAAAGAATGGCGAATGAGAATGCGGCACGCGCTCATGCACTATCTCCGCCGCGGCTACGTGGTTGCGGATTTCTGGAGAGGGGAAGCGAGAGGCGGACGCAAGAGCTTTTACTTGCTCGTGCGAGGAAGCTTGCCAGCGCTTCAGCGGAGTTGATTGTATTTTCTGAGAATTTCCTTCACCTTTTCGAGCGGCAGCCCCTCGGCCACGCGGCCATCGCGCCCGACCACAGTAGGGGCAGCGGTGAGCGCGTTCAAGACCGCTTCCTCAGTAGCCTCTTCGACCGCCTGAAAGAGAGGGTTCAGGCGAGTGTCGGCCAATTCGATGAGAGCGGAGGCTCGATCCTTAGGTTGGTGGGGAATGGTGTTGCCGGTGGAAAAGGCCAGGATCAGGTCACCGCTTGAGTGGCGCGAAAGAGCGCCGGTGCGAGCCAGGCCGAGCGGCGCGCGGCGAGCCAATCGCTTTAGTTGCCGAGCGGAAAGCGGCGCGTCCGTTGCCACGATGATGATGATCGAGCCATCGCCCGATCGTTGGGCTGGGCCGGGAAGCTCGCGACCGACCGGCGCTCCCTTGATCGTGAGGTGCTCGCGGCTCTCCATGTTGGCATTGACGAGCACGCCGACCGTGTAGCCTCCGTCGCCTGGCGGGATGACCCGTGAAGAGGTGCCGATACCGGCCTTAAAACCGAAGGCGATCATGCCGGT
Organism: Candidatus Acidiferrales bacterium; assembly: GCA_036514995.1. Lineage (NCBI taxonomy): Bacteria > Pseudomonadati > Acidobacteriota > Terriglobia > Candidatus Acidiferrales > Candidatus Acidiferrales bacterium. The sequence goes on along the minus strand of DATBWB010000075.1, from coordinate 4,289 downwards.
GCCGGCGCCGACGGCGCCCTCTTCCACCGGCCCGCTTCTGGCGTTTTCAAGCGCGCGAACGGTTGCAGCATCGCTGACGTGGCGGCCCTGAATGTCGTTGAGCTCGCTGTCGTCGCATTCGGCCACCACCGGATTGATGGTGACATCGGTGACGCCGATCTCCGGGTAGCGTTTCAGCATGTAGCTGATAAGCCCGTCATAGACGCGGCCGACGTTGAGCGTGTTCGTCAGAGCAATCGGCGTCTCCAGGTAGCCGGATTCTTCGATCCACTCGAGGCCTGTCATTTCGCCGTTGCCATTCAGGACAAAACTTCCCGCCGGAACCTTCTCCCGCCAAACATCAGCGCGCGGGAGGACGGCGGTGACGCCCGTGCGGACCGGCCCCTGCCCTGGAACCAATTTTCCTTGGCCCTGGTTGAGCGTGACGTGGCCCACTTTCACGCCGGCCACATCGGTGATGGCGTTCCACCGGCCGGTCGGCAGTGTCCCAATCGTGATGCCAAGCTCGCGCCCTCGGCCGCGACGTTCAGCGGCCTGCTCCTCGCCCGGCGCGGCCGGACTCGAAACCAGCATCAGCGAAAGCGCCGCCGATAAAGCGAATGCGATTTTCATCGAGTTCTCCACAGAGTTTGGCGAAGGGATGAGCTTCAAGAAATCCGGGCGGTCAGTATATCACTTCTATTCTTCTGCGCAGACAGCCCGCCGCGGCAGGCCCTTCCGGGCGGCGCAGCCTCCTTGCCTGAAGGCTCGAGGCTGGAGACTGGAATGCCTTCTAGGTTCTAGTTTCCAGCTTCTAGCTTCCAGCCTTGGGCGCGAGGTAGGTCTTTAATCCCTCCTCCAACGTCGAAAAACTTCCGCCAAAGGTGGCGAGCGCATCCCGGCTATCTACCGGGGCTTCTCCCACGATGAAGTCAATCGCCTGCGGGGACATGGGCGGGGTGGGAAGGAAGGTCAGCGGAGCGACAGCGGCTTTCATGAGCCAGGCCGGCTGGTGAATCAAGAAGCGCGCGCGGGCGGCCCGACCCATCACGCGCAGCATCGTCCGGAGGATATCGTCCATCGAAAGCATCTCGGGGCCGCCGAGCTCAAAGACCCGGTTCGTCGCCTGGGCGCGGGTCAACGCTTCCACCGCGATGCGGGCCACATCCGAGACCCAGATTGGTTGCACGCGGTTCTTGCCATTGCCGATGACCGGAACGAAAGGGAGCCAGCGGGCGAAGTTGACAAAGCGGTTCAGGCTGCGATCGCCGGGGCCGTAGATCCACGAAGGTCGCAGGATGACGTATTCCATGCCGCTCTCGCGAACCGCTTGCTCGGCCAGGTCTTTGGCTACAAACCAGGGCTCCGCCCGGCCCTGTTCCGCTCCGGCACCGCTCAGATAGACGAAGCGTTGAACGCGATTTTCCTTCGCGGCTTCGACGATCGCCCGGGTTCCCCTGGCGTCAATTTCCAAATAGGTAAATCCGCGGCGAGGAGCCTCGACAGGATGATTGGGAAACTGCACGCAGTGGATGACGGCATCGACTTGGGCGGTGGCGGCGCGAAGCGAATCTCTCGCCCGCACATCCGAGCGCACCATTGCGACTCCCGGCCCGAAAGGATTTCTTCCCCCGGGGTTGCGCGTGCCGCAACGCATCTGCCAATCGGGATGCTCGCGGAGGATGCGGCGCACAACCTCTGCGCCAATAAATCCTGTTCCTCCACTGACCAAAACCCTCATGCTCGCTGCCTCCCCGGTTCCCTCAGGTCACCAGTGGCAGTCTCCCACCGAAGGCGGGCGGTCGCAAGCCCCGAGGGATGGAATCGGGGCCGGTGGCAGCGCGGGCGCAGCGAGCATAAGGGCAGCAGCCGGAAGCTTCGAGAGCGGTTTTCAGGATGGGGAGACGCCCGCTCAGGACGGGCCCTGTAGCGTACGGTACAGGGCGGGAACTTTATTGTCGGGGGACCTCGGTGACTTCGAGGATCTGGTCGTACGGGATGATCTGCCGGATAACCGGGGCCGGATCGATGGGGAAGATCTCTTCCACCACCAGGCTGACGCCGGTGTCATCAATCACTTTTCCCAAAAGCTCGCTGACGATGTCACCGACGCGGTAGCGGACCGAAACCTGCTGGTTTTGGTAATGACGAAAGCGGTTGTGCTTCAAAGCTGCTTCCGTCTGAGTCAACGTCTGTTCGGTGCGGCTTCGTTGAAGGGATTGCATCTTGGCGGAAAGTTCGGCGCTCGTGATCACTCCCTTTTCGCGCAGAAGCTCCATCACCGCATCGAGCACCAGGGCCAGGGAGCGAGCCTCTCCTTCGCCGGGTTGGGAACGGCCGTAATCAGGGCCGTGGCTCGCCAGATGAGCAAGCAGCCGCTCCAGCTTGATCTGTTCACTGGACGAGGTGGACGTGAATTCCACGCCCATGCCGTCGCTTTCGATCCGCGAGCGGACGACCGCCGGCGTTTCAAACACTCCATCGGCCACCGAAAAGCGCAGGCGAAGTTCACTGTCGATGGGGGCGGGAGCAAAGGTCTTGATGTAGCAGCCGCCCAGACTGACGTTGTTGACGGTGCCGGTCAACCACTCGCCTGAAGGCACCAGCACGATCTCGACATCGCTTTGGAAGGGGAAGCGGGCGTGTCGCCGACGACCCAGCACGCCAGCACTTCCGTCCTGGACGATCTTCGAAAGCATCCCGGCTCCTTTGGGCATGCACGCACTACGGCTGGGTCAAACCATTCTCCGGAATGCTTACCTCGCCCGTCAATAGTACGAAAGTGCCGCTCGCCATAGTGCGAGCGGGGGGCGAGGGCCGAGTTCCTTTCCGGGAGAGGAACGGTGGGAGAAGAGAATCAGCGGCTCGAATCAAAACCGGCGCTGGCCAACCAGACACAGTCGCCGGCTCGCTCGAGCCGCCGCACTTCCTCGTTCGAAAGAGGGCAAGCGGCCTCAGCATATTTATCGGCGTGGCCATGTCAAGAATAAAGTAGGCGGGCGCAAGAAATTTTACCAAGGGGGCTGTCAAGCTGAGCGTTCCCGGGATTCACGCGTGCTGTTTCCATCTCGTGGACTCTCCTGAAAGGCCTGACAGGCCGCGCGCCTCAGCAAGAACCCTAGCGGATGTGTGGATACAGGCGGGCGAGGCGCCGGGCAGATAGGCCCAACTCGAACAGCGTCACCAGGAGAATGTTGAGCAGTTGCTGGCGGATTACGCCTCGCTTTTGGAAGCGCCGCGCCGACGTGACAACGGGCACCGGCAGGACGAGAAAGCGACCGTGGTGACGGAGGCGCCGCAGAAAATCCACGTCTTCCAGGAACGGGAGGCTGCGGAAGCCGCCCATCTGCTGAAAAATCTCCCGCCGCACGAAGAAGGCTTGATCGCCGAAGTGGAAGAAGCGTCCCGGAAACTGCGTGAACCAGGCGTAGAAGCGCAGCATCGGGTGCGGATCGTCGAAGACCAGCCGGAAACTTCCTCCCGCGACGCGTGTGTTCTGGAGGGCCATCCGAATGTGCTCGGCGAAATCGTCCGGGAGCCGGGAATCGGCGTGGAGAAAGAGCAGCACGTCGTTGCCCAAACACCGAGCGCCGCGGTTCATCTGGGACCCGCGGTTGGGCTCTGGGCACAGCTCGGTGTGGAAGAACCGCCGGGCAATGCCCGCCGAGCCGTCGGTTGAGCCGCCGTCGGCAACCACCACGGGAAGGGTCCGGGCGACCCGGCGCAGCCGCTCGAGCGCCTCTTCCAGAATCGCCGCTTCGTTGAACACCGGCACAACGATCCCGATCGATGGCAGCGCGGCCTGGTTGGAAAGCGCGGCGAAGTCCGGTGCGGCCCGGCCGAGGAGCCAGGCCTGATCCGGTGAGGTAGGATGCGTGCTCATGGCAAAGGAACAATCCGCGTTCCGGGTCGGTAAGCCGACCACGCGTACCAGTAGCCGCGTACATACGGGACGCGCTCCAATCGTTTCCCTTTCAAAGGGCCCTCGAGAGCGCGGCCGTCAAGCGGCGACCACCGCGAGCACCTACTGTTTCGGTTGCGCGCCCAGGCTGCGGACGTACCGAACGAGATGCCAAACCTGGTCGTCAGAGTGAATGTGTCCGAAGCCGGGCATGCCAGTGAGCCGAATGCCGTGCTTGATGATCCAGAAAAGTTCGGCGTCTGACCACTGCTGCACGGCCGGCGAACCAACATCCGGCGCGCGTGGATACATCCACTGGCCCACCTCGGTGGGCGTGCGCCCGTCCAAACCGTGACAGGAGGCACAGCGGCCTCCGAAGAGCATCCGGCCACTCGCCAAGCTGACGGCA